>JBLHLN010000147.1:0-6113 GCA_047620565.1 Woeseiaceae bacterium | reverse complement strand
GCCGATAATCGCATGTGATAGAATTTTTATTCGCTCAGGGCTGGTCATGGGTTGAGGGCAACCGGCGCCACCGGCACACCATGACCAAGTTAATGCTAAAGCAATAAGAATAATAAAAATAATAAGGAGACCCAAATGGCTAAAGGGCAATCATTGCAGGACCCGTTTCTCAATATCTTACGCAAGGAAAAGGTTCCTGTTTCCATCTATCTGGTGAATGGCATCAAACTTCAGGGGCAAGTCGATTCTTTCGACCAGTTTGTTGTTCTGCTGAAGAACAGTGTCAACCAGATGGTGTACAAACATGCCATTTCCACGATCGTTCCGGCGCGAAATGTTCGCTTGCCACTGCCGGACGACGAAGCGGGTGATTCCGACGAACAAGATTAAACACCCGGAGGCCGTGATTGTTTGAGCGGCCACAAAGCGGCGAACGCGCAATTTTGCTGCACGCAGCGCCAGGCGGCGCACCGGATACCAACGAACGCGAAGAATTTGCTGAACTGGCGTTGTCGGCAGGGGCGGTTATTGTCGACCAGCTTGTCAGTTCCAGGCGGCGTCCGGATTCGCAGTACTTCATCGGCAAAGGCAAACTCGCAGACTTGCGGACCAGTGTCGCCGAAAACGAGGCGGAGCTGGTGATTTCCAGTGCGGCGCTGAGCCCGAGTCAGGAGCGCAATATTGAGCGCGTCCTGAAATGCCGTGTGCTCGATCGGGCCGGGCTGATTCTCGACATATTTGCGCAACGAGCCCGCAGCTTCGAGGGCAAACTTCAGGTTGAACTGGCGCAGCTAAAACACTTGTCCACGCGCCTGGTGCGCGGCTGGACTCACCTCGAAAGACAAAAGGGCGGTATAGGGCTACGCGGTCCGGGTGAGACGCAGCTCGAATCGGATCGTCGCATGGTCGGCCAGCGAATTCGCCAGCTGATGGATCGCCTGGAGCATGTCGACAAACGACGCGCGCTAAATCGACAAAACCGGATGCGTGCGGAAATCCCGACTGTTGCGCTGGTCGGCTATACCAATGCTGGCAAATCGACGCTTTTCAATGCGCTGACAAAAGCGGGCGTTTATGTCGAGGACAAATTGTTCGCTACGCTGGATCCGACGGTCCGCCGTCTGGAACTGCCGGGTGGCACGGCGGTCATAATGGCAGATACTGTTGGCTTTGTGCGCGACTTGCCGCACGAGCTCATAGCGGCATTTCGATCGACGTTGCAGGAGGCTCGTGAGGCAGACCTGATTCTGCACATGATTGACGCAAGTGATCCGCATCGCTGGCAGCGGGTTCGGCAGGTCAACGCTGTGTTAAAACAGCTTGACGCTGATCGTGTGCCGCAGATAAGGGTGTACAATAAAATTGACAAGCTGGATCGTCAGCCGCGCCTGACCAATAATCGGAAAGGTGAGGGTCGCGCGGTCTGGTTATCGGCGGTGAGTGGTAAAGGAATTCCGCTACTATTGCAGTCAGTGGAAGGCCGTCTGGAGAGGAAAAAAGTTCACGGCGTTGTTCGACTAAAGCCCAGCCAGGGCCGCCAGCGAGCATTACTCTTCGAATTGGGTGCCGTTTTGCAGGAAAAGTCTGCGGACGATGGTGGCTGGATAGTGGAACTTGAGATGGTCGAGCGCGATTTCCAGCGTTTTTTGCAGCGTGAGAAATTGCCGATCGGATTTTTGGAGAAATCCCAGGATGAAGATTCTGTGGATGCAGTTATACAGAGATAAATAAATATTATGGCGTGGAATGATTCTGGAAATGGCAAGGACCCCTGGAATAAAGAGGGAGACGAACCAATCGATTTGGACAAAATTGCCCGAAACTGGCAGCGAAAACTTGCTGGCATTCTTGGCGGCGGGGGCAAATCTTCTGCTCCGGGATCACCGGGCGGCTATGTACTGATTGTACTTTTGCTGATCGCCTGGGCATTGACAGGCTTGTACCGGGTCGATGAAGCACAACGTGGCATCGAACAGCGCTTTGGGGCCTACACGGTGACGACAATGCCAGGCCTGCACTGGCACTTTCCGTATCCGGTCGAAACGGTTGATGTCGTCAATGTTGCGGCGGTCAACAATTTTCCCTTCCGGACCGAAATGCTCACGGCCGACCGCCAGTACGTGTTTATTCAAATGGTTGTGCAGTACCGGCTTACGGATCCGGTGAAGTACAGTTTTGAAGTTGTTGAACCGGAACTGACCCTGCAGGACGTAACGGAAAGCGCCCTGCGCGAAGTTGTTGGTACCAGTTCCCTGATCCGCCTGGTCACAGAACAACGCGATCAAATTGCAGGACGTACACAAGAGATATTGCAAAACACACTGGATATGTACGGCGCAGGAATTACCATAACTTCAATAAGTCTCGAAGATCTCGACTATCCGCAGGCAGTTCAGGCCGCGGTTGATGATGCACAGAAAGCGCAGAACGATGCTGGCCGTTACATTCTCGAAGCGAATACCTACGAAATGGATATCATTCCGCGCGCCAGGGGCAACGGGCAACGCGTCAGGCTGGATGCAGAGGCGTATCGGGATCGGGTTATGCGGGATGCCGCGGGTGAGGCTTCACGATTCGAGGCGCTCCTGGGCGAATATCAAAAGGCGCCGCGCGTGACGCGCGATCGACTGTACCTGGAGGCAATCGAAGAAGTCTATGGGAGATCAAACAAGATTCTCATCGACTCCGAGGGTGACGGAAATCTCTTGTACCTGCCGCTGGATCAGCTAGTGCGCGGTAACAATCGTGCTTTGCCCGGTGCCGAAAGTAATCGCAGCGCAGATGGACAAACGCCGGAAAACGATGACGGAGGTCGGGACGGTGAAACCCCGGAAGAACGTGACAGGAGGACCCGGCAATGAATAGTGGCAGGTTTGCATTCCTGGTAGTTGCCGGGCTGGTGTTGGTCGCCATTGGGCTTTCCGCCTTTACGGTAAACGAACGTGAACTGGCGATAAAGCTGCAGGTTGGCCAGGTTGTTGTGGCCAATTACGAACCGGGTCTGCACTGGAAAATTCCGGTCATACAGACCGTTCGCAAGTTTCCGAAACGCATCCTGACTATAAGTGATCGGCCGGAGCGAATTTTTACGGCCGAGCGACGTGCGTTGCAGGTTGATTTTTTCGTCAAGTGGCGCGTGACTGACCCAGTGACCTTTTATACATCGACCGGTGGTTCTGTTGATGTTGCCAACGATCGATTGTCAGAAATTATCCGCAACTCCATTGTTACCGAATTTGGCAAGCGATCGGTTCAGCAAGCCATATCCGTTGAGCGTGCAGAATTAATGCGTGACATGTTGCGCACCGCAACCGCCACCGCGCAGGGACTGGGTGTCGATCTGGTCGACGTGCGCGTGAAACAGGTGGAATTTCCTGATGATGTACGAAATGCCGTATACCAGGAAATGCAGGAAGAGAGAAAGCGCGTCGCCGCGGAATTACGGGCCGGTGGTCGTGAAAACGCTCAGGAAAAGCGCTCGGCCGCTGATAAGGAAAGAACGATTATTCTTGCAGACGCCTATCGCGACAGCCAGATAATTCGCGGCGAAGGTGATGCGCTAGCGGCGGAAATCTACGCGGCGGCCTATAGCAAAGATCCCGAGTTTTATGCGTTCTATCGAAGTATTGACGCTTACAAGAAATCGATGGGCAAGGCCGGCGATATTCTGATTCTCGATCCAAAAAATGAGTTTTTCCGCTACCTCAACAGCTCGACTGGCGAACTGGAATAAACTCCACTCAGGAAAATTAGTTTTGAATTGTTATCCCGCTCCCACATGTCAGCGGGATGGTTATTGTGGGTGCAATCTATGTGGCAAGATATTCTGACGGCGTTTTCCCTTTATTTGATTATTGAGGGAATGATTCCCTTCGTTGGTCCAAATCTGTTTCGCCGAACCGTTGCACGCATAGCATTACTTGATGACAATCACCTGCGTGCATCCGGGCTGACGGTGATGGCTGCGGGGCTCATTATGTTATTCATTATTCGTTAGCCGTTTAATACGATAACCGGGAATTCCGCAATGGGAAAAAATGTAGTCGTCATTGGTACCCAATGGGGAGATGAAGGCAAAGGCAAAATCGTTGATCTGCTCACCGAAAAGGCAGCAGCAGTCGCGCGCTTTCAGGGTGGCCATAACGCCGGTCATACACTGGTTATTTCGGGCGAAAAGACGGTTTTGCACCTGATTCCTTCCGGCATTTTGCGGGAAGGCGTGAGCTGCCTGATCGGTAATGGCGTCGTTCTGTCTCTGGAAGCGCTAATAACCGAGGCGCAGGGGCTGGTGGACAATGGTGTGCCGGTTTTTGACCGGCTCAAGATCAGTCCCGGGTGTCCATTGATTCTGCCTTCTCATGTCGCGCTGGACGTCGCACGGGAGAAGGCGCGTGGCGCGTCTGCAATTGGTACTACGGGTCGCGGCATCGGGCCGGCATACGAAGACAAGGTATCGCGCCGCGCACTGCGGGTTTCCGATTTATTTGTCAGGGAAAAGTTCGCGGCCAAGCTTGGTGAGATCCTGGACTACCATAACTTCCTGCTAACGAAATATTTTGCGACACAAGCGGTGGATTTTTCGAAATCACTGGAGGATGCGCTGCGGGCCGCAGAAACCGTCCGGCCAATGACAGCGGACGTGACGCAAATATTGCAGGATATTTCTGATCGGGGAGAAAGTATTCTGTTTGAGGGTGCGCAGGGAACGTTCCTTGATATTGATCACGGCACGTATCCATATGTTACCTCGTCTAACACGGTTGCCGCCGCAGCCAGCACTGGCACCGGCGTTGGTCCACGGAATCTGGACTACATCCTCGGCATTGTAAAAGCCTACACGACACGGGTTGGCGCGGGACCGTTCCCTACTGAATTGTTTGACGACATGGGTGAGCACCTGGGAACTGTCGGCGCAGAATTCGGCGCGACAACCGGCAGGCCACGCCGCTGCGGCTGGTTTGATGCAGTCGCATTGCGACGCTCGATAGTCAACAGCAGTATATCCGGGCTGTGCGTAACAAAACTGGATGTGCTGGATGGCATTGAGACGGTGCGGATATGCGTTGGCTACGAACTTGACGGCGAGGCAATTACCGGTTTGCCCCTTCTGGTTGATCGTTTTGCGGATTGTAAGCCGGTCTATGAGGATGTCGCCGGTTGGTCTGAAAGCACCGTCGGTGCAACCAGCTATGACCAGCTGCCGAAAAACGCACAAAATTACCTGGCACGGATCGAAGAACTGGTTGGCATACCGATAGATATTATTTCGACAGGGGCAGACCGGGAACAGACAATAATTAAACGGCACCCTTTCGATTGATGCGTCGACGCCGGAGAGCAGTAGCAAGCATTGCCAGCGCCAGCCAGTCAATTGAACCACCACCACCACCACCAGATGCCGGCGGAGGAGGTGGTGGAACCACGATGCCGCCATCAATAATCGTCGCCAGTAATTGCGGACTGCCAACTATTGTCGCGCCGACGGGATTTCCAAGTGATATTTCGAAAAATTCATTACTTTCCGTAACGCTATCGTCTTCAACCATGAATTCCAGGATTTTTGGGTCGCCGTCGCCGTCCGGCCAGTTTAACGTTCCTGAAGTACTGCCCTGAAAGTCATTGCCTTCGGTGGCGTTTCCGGCGGACATTGAATAGTCCACGGAGACAGCGCCGACCGCATTACCCTTTCGGTGTACGACGCCGATCAATGTCGCGAACCCGCTTTCCGTTGTACTAATTGCGGAATCCGCGAAACTGACTTCCGCGAACGAGCCTGCATCACTCAGATAGACGCTTGTAGTACTAAGATTACCGAGCGTCGAGCTGCCGGTGGGGTTGATCAACCTGATGATCAGCCGCTCGAGTCCCTCGACCACTCCGTCATTCACCGCGGCAACAATAATCGGTTTTTCCACGCTGTCACCAGCGGCCCAGTTGATAGTGCCGACCGCAACGGCAGCATCACTCGCATCAGCGGTGGCGCTCAAGATTTCGTAGTCCACACTTATAGCGCCGATCGAGCCGCCACTTCGTTGAATGGCCACCTGTGTTTGCTGTCCTTCCGTAACCGCGAAAGATGCTGCGGTGAACGTAAGGCTGCCTTCCGCTACGTC
>JBLHLN010000146.1:0-6144 GCA_047620565.1 Woeseiaceae bacterium | reverse complement strand
CTTACTGGCGACCCAGCGCGCAGCCATTTTCGCGAATGCAGTGCCGCCGCCGGAATATTCAATCAGTTTTACGAAGCCACCAATGAAGGCAAGCAACACCAGCACGCTGGCATTATAGGAATCAGCAACCTCAGGAACGATGTGATTTTTTACGAGCGCGGGCAAAAAGAGTAACGGCGAGGCGTCAGAAACCATCGCGACACCGACCAGCACACCCGAAAAAAGCCCGACGAGAACATTGCGCACCGTCAGGGCGACTATCAGCGTCACCAGGACCGGCAACAATGAGAAGAAAGAGGCGTCAGACATTCGCGGCCATACTAGCTGAAATAGTCGCCTGCCGTTTGTCCGTGGCGCTACAGGGCTTTAGTGTAGAATCCTGCGCTCTTTTACGACTGTGCAGATCTGCGAAACTATCTCATACAGCGAAACAATCGATTCCACGTGACAACTCACGCAATTAGACTAGTGGCTCGAATCCGCCAGGTGAATTCAGTGCAACAAACCAGTCTCAGGACCTTATTCGTATCTGCCATTTCCACGCTGTTGTTGCTCGGCTCGGTCGCCGATGCTGCTACCAGCCGGCATCCCGTGCGCGGCAACAACGGTGTAGTGGCGTCGTCATCCGCAATCGCCTCTGAAATCGGTGTCGAAATACTGAAGAAAGGCGGCAATGCCGTCGATGCGGCAATTGCCACAGCATTTGCCATGGCAGTAACTTCGCCAACAGCGGGCAACATTGGCGGGGGTGGATTTCTCATCTATCACGGCGCTGATGGCGAGGCCACTGCCTTCGATTTCCGCGAGAAAGCGCCGCTAGCCGCAACGAAAACCATGTACCTGGATGAAGACGGCAACGTCCGTGACAACTCCAACCATGACGGCATTCTCGCCGTCGGTGTTCCCGGCACGGTCGCGGGTATGGAACTTGCGCACAAGCGCTTTGGCTCCATGAGCTGGGCAGAACTTCTGCAACCGGCCATCGACATTGCCCGCAATGGCATACCAATCAGCTGGCATTTGCATGACTCGTTCAGGGAGAAAAAGGAATACTGGGACGAGTTTCCTTCCTCGGCGAAAATTTTCCTGCGCGAAGACGGCTCATTCTTTCAGCCTGATGACACCTGGGTACAGAATGACCTTGCCAACACGCTGGAGCGCATCCAGGCAAAAGGCAAAGACGGTTTTTATAAGGGTAAGACGGCCGATCTGATAGCGGACTTTATGGTCGCGAACGGCGGCATTATTACCCGTGAAGACCTGGCGAAATACGAGGCTATTGAACGCGAACCCATTCGCGGCAGCTACAGGGGCTATGAAATTGTCAGCATGCCGCCACCGAGT
Source organism: Woeseiaceae bacterium (assembly GCA_047620565.1). Lineage (GTDB taxonomy): Bacteria > Pseudomonadota > Gammaproteobacteria > Steroidobacterales > Woeseiaceae > SZUA-117. The sequence continues at coordinate 4,800 of JBLHLN010000146.1, read as the reverse complement.
TCCGGCGGTGTCGTTATCGTGCAAATGCTGAATATTCTCGAAGGCTTTGACCTGAGAAAAATTGGTCACAACTCTGCGCTTTATTTACATTTACTGACAGAAGCCATGCGCCGCGCGTACGCCGATCGCGCCAACTTCCTCGGCGATCCCGATTTCAATGAGAACCTGCCGATACGCGTGCTCACTTCAAAAGAGCATGCTGACAAGCAGCGTGCGACGATTGATCTCGACAAGGCGTCCGCCAGTGATCCGGCGCGTTTCGCGCAGATTTACGAAAGCGAAGAGACGACCCATTTCTCCGTCGTAGACAGAAACGGCAACATGGTTTCAATGACCTATACGCTTGAGCATGGCTATGGCAGCAAGATCGTTGTCGACGGCGCCGGCTTTCTGTTGAACAACCAAATGGGTGATTTTAATGCTCGCCCCGGTGTCACCAACGACTCCGGCACGATCGGCACACCGGCCAACCAGATTCGCCCCGAGCAACGCATGCTTTCCAGTATGACGCCAACGATTGTAGCCATAGACGGAGTGCCATTGTTCGCAACTGGTACACCGGGTGGCAAAACGATCATTAACACCACGATGCAGACAATCCTGAATGTTATCGACCACGACATGAACATTGCACGAGCAATCGCGGCGCCACGTATCAGCCATCAATGGCTGCCAAATGACACTGATATAGAATCTGCATTCTTCCCGGCGGACACAGTGCGCGAATATGAAGCACGCGGTCATAGCATTGATGACAAGTCCAGCATCGGTTCCGCGATGGGCGTTTATCGCGACCCGAAAACCGGCGTACTGTCAGGTAGCGCGGACCCTCGCGCTGAAGATGGTGCGGCAATTGCGTATTAGGAACAAACCTTAAAACGCGTATTCGATAGACACCGCACTCAGCTTGTCCGTTTTCACATTGCCTACAGGTACATCCGAGTTTTGTCGCACGGTGTACGACAATACAATTGCGAAGTCTCCAAACAGTCGCGCGCGTAGCGCACTGACTGATTCGATATAGGTATTGTCAGAACCTGACTCAATATTGATGTCCTGATCGAAACCTGACGTCTCACTGAAGATCCAGGTGTAGTCGAGACCGCCGCGCACAATTGCACCGCCGTCCGTCGTGCCATCACTTCGGTCGGCATCACGATTACCGGCGCCGATTTCGAGATTCAGAATGTGGCTCGGGGTTGCGATAACGTGTCGTCCATAGCCGACTGTTTCACTGAGCTGCTCAACGACGCCGCTGAAGCGATCCTTGTTCCAGTTAATAAGCCCGAATACGTAGTCCTTCTCGGTGAAGTTGTAGTCCGTTTTCCAGGCGGCCTGATAGGATTCTGCGGTTGACTCTCCCGTGTCTTCGGTGCCATTCGCGCCACCATCCAGCGTATGTTTCCACTTATTTTTTTCATACACCACTTCGAAGGCCGTCTTATACGTTGTCGTATCTGTATTGCCGGATGTACTCAGATAGCCTAGCGACACCATTCCGGACCAGGGGCTCTCCGGTGCAGCGGCAGCAGCCGGGTTTTCGCCCTGCGCGTGTACGAGGCTACAAAAAGACAACAACGCAATGACGAGCGAGGTTTTCGAAAACATGACGGAGTTACTCCCGGGATTGATATTTAATTTTTGCAAACGGAAAAACCTGTCTGCATTTCCATTGGGGCGGCGAATGCTAGGCAAAAACCTTTAAGAATTCATCTTTTTTTTCCGGCGAGAGTTGGCCGATTGGAAAATATTTGGCGGGAACGCGACTAATCGTCGTCGTCGGATTCCTGCGGGTTCAGCGACTTTAGATAGGCGGCGATCGCCAGCCTGTCCTCGCGCGTCAGCTTGCTGGTGTTGTCTTCGATCACTGCAACCATTGAGCTGCCGGCAAAATCTCCGTCGGGCAACATGCCTATATCAAGAAAATACTCAATGTCACTCGCAGACCAGCGTCCTATTCCATCACTCGGGTGCGGCGAAATGTTCGGCATCTTTTCTTCGCCCAACAGGGCGCCGGCCATCTCGCGCCCGGACTGCAGGACACCCGTTGTTGAGCGCGGTGTATGGCATTCCCCGCAATGACTAAGATGGCGGACCAGGTACGCGCCGCGATTCCACTGTTCACTCTGATCTGTGTCGACTACGAACCTGGCCGGCTCGAAATTTAATTCCTTCCAGGCGCCGGCTGCCAAACGCGATGACATGTACCAGGCAAGATCATGTTCGCGGTTTTTCCTGCTGACCGGCTCAAGATTGAAAAGATAGGCTTTAATTGCCAGCAGGTCGTCTTCACTGACGCCGCTATACGCTGTGAATGGAAATGCCGGAAAATAGTGCTCGCCAGCGGGGCTCACCCCCTCCCATAAAGCGTTGACGAAATCGTCATCCGTCCAGGCACCAATACCGGTTTCAACATCCGGCGTAATATTTGGCGAATAGAATGTGCCGAACGGCGATTCCATGGCGCGACCGCCTGCCAGCGGTATTGCGCCTTCCCTATCTTCGGTATGACAAGTGATACAGCCGCCCGCATACAGAAGGTATTCACCACGTTCGGCGAGATCGTCCTGCGCAAATGCACTAACGGCCGCCAGTAAACTGGCGGCCACGACAGCCAATAAGCGCTTGTTCTCAGTCGTGTGCAACGCGGAAGTTGTCATGACAACCGCGGCAGGCCATACCCACGTTGCGGAAGGCCATGCCAATGGTGTCCGGGTCACCGCTTTCCGCCGCAGTGACGAATGCAGCCGTGGCTTCCTGAGCTTTGGCAATTGCGCCAGCGAACTCCTCCGGTTTCTCCCAGATTGCTGGCAGCGCTTCAGACTCACCAACATTTGAGCCAGCAGGAAACAGGTGATCCATCTCGCGCGCTCCGCTCGCCAACCCTTTTGCATGGCTGACTATCGCGTCACTCTCTACAAGGCCGCGCACAATCATTGAGGCTGCGCCTATGTGGCCACGCAATGATGTCATCACGGCGCGGCGGTAGTCGGCGGCGTCTTCCGGGGTTGTATCCGCAAGCGCCTGGTATGAAACGCCCAGCACCACGCCCAGTGACGCCAGCAGGCTGATAATTTTACAATGCATTTAATTTTCCTCTATTCTGTTTTTTCTTGCCGCGAAGCATATCAGGGACTGCGGCATTTACGCGATTAGTACGTTTATTCCCTGATCCCCGGATTGACCTGCTTTTGTGACAATAAATTACCGTTTCTGAACTTGACGACTACAGGTGTTCATATGAACCGCATAGGTGCAGTGTTCCTGCTTTTGATAACCGCTCTGTTTACCTGGGCCTGCGAAGCAGACCGGATGTCTGAAAAGGGCTTCAGCCTGCCGCAGGGAAACGCGATAAACGGTAAAGAGGCGTTCATTTATATGCACTGCCATGAGTGCCACACGGTCAGCGGTGAGGAACTCCCGGCTTTGGCGCTTGCAGAACCGCCGTTCGTTGAACTGGGTGGCACAGTTACGCGAGTCAAGACCTATGGTGAACTGGTAACCGCGATTATCAATCCATCGCACAAGCTCGCAAAGGGTTATCCGCTGGATGTCATTTCCAATGACGGGCAGTCACGCATGCCAATCTACAACGGCTACATGACTGTCCAGGAGTTGATCGACATCGTGTCTTTCCTGCAGCCTCACTACAACGTCCACGTGCCTCGCTACGAATACCGAATATATCCGTAGCAACTGGCGAATAGCACACGCAAGGCTTTATATCCGGCCCTCCTGGCCGTAAGCTGGTGGTCACAATCACTACCGGCTTACGCAATGGCCAAGCCAGAAACAGACGCGACTAATCAGGACTTTATCCGCTACGACCAGGTGGAGAAAGGTCACACTTATCGGCTCGCCGAATCCGCGAGCGATGAGTTTGATGACGACTACGAAATTCAGACTTTTGATCTTGGTCGCTACCTGCATGGTGACGACGCGGAAAAACAGCGCTTCGCGCTGGAGTTTGGTGCAGCCGTGCAGGAGATCGGCTTTTCCGTACTCACCGGCCATGGTGTAGACACCTCCATCTATGATGAGCTGGAGGCAAGTGTCGAAGAACTCTTCACCGCCACTTCGCTCGAAGACAAAATGCGCTACCGGGCGGAACGCTTTGGATCAGTCAGCCAGGGCTATTTCCCGATACGGGAAACCAGCGACATTCACCCGGACCTTGTGGAGGGCTGGGTGTGGTGCCGGCGTGCTTTCGACATGCCTCAGGAGCGCACCAATCCTCTTGATCTCGCAAAGTTCTGGCCGGACAGCAAATACGAAGAGGCTTTTCGCCGCCTTGCCAGCGCACATGAAGTACTTTTCAAGCCAATTACGCAGGCGATGTTGCAGGGTCTCGGCTGCGACCCGCACCTGTACGACGACAAGCTCACCAACACCAATTTCGGCTTGCGCGCGAATTACTACCCGCCGTTGAACGAGGTGGACGATGCATCCGGCGCCGGCAGACTGCTGGGGCATGAGGATGTTGACCTGTTCACGATTCTGCCTGCCTCCAGGGTAAGCGGTCTGCAGGTGTGGAACCATCGCAGCAACAAGTGGGTACGGCTTGACGCGCCACCAGGTTCGCTCATCATAAATACAGGCGACTACATGCAGCGCATAACAAATGATCGCCTGCCGTCCACTACGCACAGAGTTGGCAAGCCGGCTGACGGCTCTCACACCTCTACTGCCAGAATTTCGTTTCCGATGGCAGTGTATGTTTGGGAGAACGAGATCCTCGAGGTGCTGCCGGGCCTCGGCGAGGCGAAATACGAACCGGTGCGCGCGATCAACTTTCACACC
>JBLHLN010000145.1:0-6227 GCA_047620565.1 Woeseiaceae bacterium | reverse complement strand
CCAATGGGCCAAACACCTCGGTGCCACGGTTATTGGTGTCGTTAGCACTGACGAAAAAGCTGCGCTCGCGCGCAGCCAGGGATGTGACCACATCATCATGGCCGATGATCCTGAAGTTTCCGCAAAGGTCAGGGAACTGACTGGTGGCGAAGGCGTTGCCGCAGTTTATGACTCGATCGGTAAGGACACTTTTATGACCTCGCTCGACTGCCTGCGGCCGCACGGCGTAATGGTGACTTTCGGCAATGCATCCGGTCCCGTTGATGCATTTGCTCCAGCGGAGCTGGCCAAGCGACATTCGTTGTACGTAACACGGCCGGTTCTGTTTGATTTTATCAGCACGAGGGAGAGCCTCCTGGCGGCCTCGGCGGAATTATTTGAGGTCATTTCAAGCGGTGTCGTCAAAATCAGTATCCCGCAACGCTATGCACTGAAAGACGTTGCGCAGGCACACATTGACCTGGAAAGCAGAAAAACAACCGGTTCGACTGTATTGATTCCGTAGCGGACGCTATTGAACGACCGGCACGAGCGGCCACAGTATAGGTAGCAAGATCATCACGGTAATGAAAACAATAATGGTCAGTGGAACGCCGACCTTGATGTAGTCGATGAATCGATAACCACCCGGTCCCATAACCAGGATATTGGCCGGGTGCGAAATCGGGCTCGTGAAACTTGCCGACGCTGCCATTGCGATTGCCATCATTGCAGTTTCCGGTCGCAGGCCGAGATCCGCCATCGCGGACAAAACAATCGGTGACATAAGGACAACCAGTGCCGCAGTGGGAATGATCATGGTTGCAATAGCGGTCAAAACGTAAAGTCCCATAATGACCGGCCATGGCCCGGCGTCACCAAGCATTTCCATGACTTTGTCGGCGAGAAATGCGGCAGCACCGCTGTCCTGCATCGCCGTGCCCAACGGCAACATACCGGCGATTAAGAAAATGGCGCGCCAGTCGATCGCGTGATATGCCTGTTCCATATTCAAACAACCGGTCAGCACCATGACGGTGCATCCGACTACTGCAGCAACAGCAATTGGCGCGTAGCCGGCCATTACGCTGAGTACGACGCACAACATAATGAATGCTGCCAGAGCTGCACGACGAGTATCGGGTGGTTCCTTTCCCAGGGGCGTAAGAATGAGGAAATCGGAGTCGTTACTGAGGAGTTTCAGGCGCTCGTGAGGACCCAGCAAAAGCAATGCGTCACCGATCTGCAATCTTTCATCGGCAAGGTCGGCTCCAACCGGGCCGCCCTCGCGCCATATGCCGGCGAGTTCGATTCCATAGCGTTCGCGAAAATTAAGCTCGCCGACGGTTTTGCCGGTCAGGCTGGAGCGAGGATCAAGCGTTGCATCCATCAGTGTCAGGCGCTCCGAATCGAGCGTGCCGCGATTGGCAGAAACTTTCGTTTCGATTTCCAGTTCCTGCAGGCCGCGCAGTACGTCGAGATCTTCCGGCTGGCCCTCAATGAGGAGCAAATCCCCACCCATGAGAATTTCATTGCCGCGCGGCATGACCTTGAGCTTGCCGTCGCGAAAAATCGCGACCACGCGAAAGTCGAAAACGTCGGCAAGGCGACTCTTGGCAAGTGTTGCATCGGCCAGTTCGCTGTATTTCGGTAGCCTGACAACAAACATGCGTTCTTCGGTGCTGTATTGCTCACTCAACTCGTCATTGGTTAGCGGCAAAACGTTGCTGAAATCAGCAAAATCAGCGAGTTCGGCAATGTCCTCTGATTCTCCCTGCACCAGGATTCGGTCGCCGGCGCGTAAGGGTATGTAGGCGAGACTGGTCAGGCGGTAGGTGTTGCCCCTGCGAATTCCGGCAACGCTGACGTTAAAGCGCGTTCTGAAAGCCGCGTGGCGAATCAGTTCGGAGACCAGTGGCGATCCTTCATCGAGCTCGACTTCGGCGTACGCCACCTTTGCAGCGACCATGGATTTTAGAACCGGCGCTTCTCTTTCAATGACCAGGTCACTCCAGTGCTGCAATTCACGAAACTGGTCCGGGCGTCCCTGAACAAGAATGCCATCACCACTGCGTAAGGTTGTTTGGCGGCTTGGCAGCGTCTCGCTGCGGCCAAATCGCACCAGCGCGAGGATTATCAGTCCGGTTGAGGCGCCAATACGACTTTCACCGAGAGTCTTGCCAACCAATATGGACTCTGCCGGAACGCGTAACATGAAAGTTCGTTCCTGCAACTTGTAGCGATTTCGCAAACTACGCTGACTTTGATGTTTGCCACGATCCGTTTTCACAGTCGGCAGCAGAAAGCGGCCGGCGACGGCGACGAATATCACGCCGACAACCATGATTACGCCGCCGAGCGGCGTGAAATCGAACAATCCGAATGGCTCGTAGCCATTCTGGGTCATGACTTCACTAACCAGCAGATTGGGTGGCGTACCAATCATCGTCATCAACCCGCCGAGCAGAGTTGCATAGGCCAGCGGCATGAGCAGGCGCGACGGTGGAATTCGGGTGCGCCTGGCAACATCAACAACGACAGGCAACATTAGTGCAGCGACGCCGATATTGTTCATGAAGGCGGACAAAACGGCCGCAGTAATCATTATGACGATGATCATTGCGATTTCGCGGCGTCCGGCCAGGCGCATTACCTGGCGGCCGATAATGTCCGCAATGCCGGTTCGCGTTAGCCCTTCACTCAGGATGAACATTGCCCAAACGGTGATGACGGCACTATTGCTAAAGCCGGCAAACGCCTCCGGTGCAGTGACCAGGCCCGAGACCGCGAGCGAGCACAACACCAGCAAAGCAACAAGGTCCATGCGGATCACTTCGCTGACAAAAAGTATCAGCGCAACGGCGAGAATGCCGAGTACCAGTGTGATCTCAAATGTCATGGAGCGCTGTGGCCTGTACTACAGTAAAGTCATGAATAAGAATGTGATTATCTTATACCGGACCGTCATCAGATATGGGTATTTCTAATTGATGCAGGCAACAGGAATGTAAGTGGCACAAACGAAAACCTACCAGGCGAGGAAACCGCACCGTTCCGTTTTTCATGACCTGCGGGGCATTCGTTATCACGTAAATGAGTGGGGCGACAGCAACAAGCCGTTGCTCGTTATGTTGCATGGCTGGGGTGATTGCGGCACTTCATTTCAGTTTCTGGTCGATGAACTGCAGGAGGACTGGTATGTGATCGCGCCAGACTGGCGCGGCTTCGGAAAATCCTATTGCCGCGCTTTTGCATACTGGTTTCCTGACTACGTCGCCGATCTGGACGCGTTACTGAAGATTTATCAGCCCGAAGGTGCCGTCAACTTGCTGGGTCACAGTATGGGCGCGAATGTCAGTGCATTGTACGCAGGCACCATGCCGGAGCGGGTTGCTGCATTTATCAACGTGGAAGGCTTCGGATTGCCTGACAGCGATCCACAGCGGGCGCCCGACAACTATCGCCGCTGGATAGAGCAGGGCCAGAGCATGCCCACCTACCAAACCTATGCAGAGTTCGATGAGCTCGCAAAACGAATACTAAAGCGCAGCCCTTGCATGGGCCAGGATAAGGCTATATTTGTGGCACTTCTGTGGGCAATGCGAAATGACGATGGCCGTGTCGAGCTGCGCGCGGATCCGGCGCACAAACTGCCGAATGCAGTCCAGTACCGGCGTGCCGAAGCGGTCGCATGCCGGGCACAGATCTCATCCCCGCTACTGCAGGTCCTGGGCAGTGACACCAGTTTCCGGGAGGCCGCAAATGCCTGGCTGGACCCGAATGAGTCGGCCGCCGGCGACCCTGTCGCCAGGACAGAAGTTATCCGCAATGCGGGCCACATGGTCCATTTCGAGCAGCCAGCGGAGCTGGCGGCAGTCGTGGAAGCCTTTCTGCACAAGGGATAGCAGTATGCGTTGCCGTTATTTGTGTAAATACATCCAGTACTGTATAAAAACCCAGCTATGGGCGACGCAGCTGAATTACAGACAGATTATCTTGGACTGCTGAATCCTGCGCAGCGGCAAGCCGCGTCGCATGGCAAAACGCAGGACGGGGGCACTTTTGCTGCCGGCCCGTTACTGGTCATAGCGGGTGCCGGAACCGGCAAGACAATGACGCTGGCGCACCGTGTGGCGCATTTGATTATCCAGGGCATCAATCCCGAGAGAATTTTGCTGCTGACATTCACCCGGCGTGCGGCGCAGGAAATGACCCGTCGTGTGGAATCAATCGTCAGGCAGACGCTGCGCGGCGAAAATGATACGCGCATGTCCAGGGGGATACTGCCCTGGTCCGGAACATTTCATTCGGTCGCTAATCGTTTGCTGCGCCGCTATGCCCATAACCTGGGGCTTGATCCGGGATTTTCGGTTCTGGACCGTGGTGATTCTGCTGACCTCATGGACGTTGTCAGGCATGAGCAGGGTTTGTCGAGAAAGTCGCGCCGTTTTCCAAAAAAAGAAACTTGCCTTGCAATTTATTCGCGTTGCGTTAACACACAGAAGCCATTGCTTGATTCCCTGGACGAAACTTATCCGTGGTGCGCAGACTGGGAACAGGAATTGCGTACGCTGTTTCGACACTATGTCGAGAAAAAACAGAAGAGTCAGGCGCTCGACTATGATGATCTGCTGCTTTACTGGAGTCACCTGGTTGCTGACGAAGAGCTGGCTGCAGAAATAGGCTCATGGTTTGACCATGTCCTGGTCGATGAATACCAGGACACCAATCTGCTGCAGGCTGACATCCTGCACGCGATCAAGCCGGAGGGCGAAGGCGTAACGGTTGTCGGCGACGATGCGCAGTCCATTTATTCATTTCGCGCCGCAGAAATCGAAAACATACTGAGCTTTTCGGATCAGTACATACCATCGGCAAGAATAGTAACGCTTGAAGAAAATTATCGCTCTACACAACCAATTCTTGATGCAGCGAACTGCGTCATTGCGGAAAGTGAACGGCAATATCGAAAAAACCTTTATTCGCAAAAAGCGGGTGGCGGCAAGCCTCAATATGTAACGGTTGATGACGGCGATGCTGAGGCTGAATATGTAGTCGACGCAGTACTCGGCAATCGTGAAGAAGGTATGCAGCTTAAAGATCAGGCAGTTCTTTTTCGCGGCTCGCACCACAGTGACCGGTTGGAACTTGAGCTGGTGCGACGCAATATTCCCTACGTCAAATATGGTGGTCTGAAGTTTCTTGAAGCCGGACACGTTAAGGACTTGTTGTCCTTATTAAAGTGGGCCGAAAATCCGCGCAACCAGGTCGCGGCTTTTCGCGTACTCAAATTGCTGCCAGGCATGGGCCCGTCTTACGCGGCGCGAAGCTTTGAGCATCTTGGCGAAAATGGCTTCAGTTTCGCTTCGCTGAGCCGGTTTTTGCCACCTTCAGCAACAAAGCCGGACTGGATTTCTTTTTGTAAACTGATGGAGTCGCTGGCGGCAGCTGAGCCTGGCGATAATGCCTGGCAGGGGCAGTTGAGCGAGGCACGTCGCTGGTATCAGCCACATCTCGAGAGGATCTACGACGGGCTGGACACACGTGAGGCAGATCTTGAGCAGTTGGAGCAAATCTCCGGAAAATACCCAACGCGCGAGCGGTTTCTGACTGAGTTGACGCTGGACCCGCCGTCGGCAGCCGGAGACCTGGCGGGTGATCCATACCTTGATGAGGACTACCTGATCCTGTCAACTGTCCATTCAGCGAAAGGTCAGGAGTGGGACGCAGTTTTCGTACTTAATTTTTCGGATGGCAATTTTCCGTCTGAGTTTTCCACCGGCAAGCCGGAAATGATCGAGGAAGAACGCAGGTTGCTTTATGTTGCGATGACCCGCGCGAAACAATCGCTAAACCTGATTGCGCCGCTCAGATATCACGTCACCCAGCAACGACGCGATGGTGATAAGCATGTTTATGGAGCGCGCAGTCGCTTTATGACAGACAACCTCATGGCGCGAATGGAGCCTGCATTCCACGGTCGAAGTGAAGCGAAATCAAATCGGCTTGCACCAAGGACCAACAAGAAAATAGATGTTGGCTCGCGCTTGCGCGAGATGTGGTAACAGCCCTGTTATGTGGGAGCGCTAGTGTTTCGTGGGAGCGGCTTCCAGCCGCGATTCTTTCATTTTTGCACCGACTACAATCACGGCGAGCTGCCTTATGCTCATGGCTCGCTGCGCTGCGCTTTACTTCGCATAAGGCAGCTCGCCGTGATTGCAGTCTCCGTACTGCATCCTCCCAAATCC
>JBLHLN010000144.1:0-6250 GCA_047620565.1 Woeseiaceae bacterium | reverse complement strand
GAGTCCGGCTTTTGGATGTCGTGCCACTGGGTTCCGACGCTGCAATTTTCCGTGGCGCCACGATGAGCGAACCCTTCGGTCGCGCCACCGTCGAGGACGATGTCTTTGGCCTGGCTTGCCTGGCCTACGAGATGCTGTCCGGAAAACACCCGTTCAATTACAGCACCCCGGGCGAAGCCAGGTTGGCGGGTCTCGAAGTTGAACGTATTGCTTCACTAACTGATGGTGAATGGCATGCACTGCGTCTCGCATTGTCCTTCGAGCATGAGGGACGGGCGTACTCCCTTGCAGATTTCATGCGTGACTTCGGCATCGCAGGCACAGAACGTCTGCGGCCGACGAACGAGCAGCCCGAACGCTACGAAACCGGCACGTATGCTGCGGAAGAAAAATCGCCACCTCCACCTGAGGAACCCATACCTGTTCAAAACATGGGTTCTGCAGCATCAGGTGCGGCCGGCAATCCAATTTTTTGGCTCGACAGTGACCTGCCAGGTACACGATCACGCCGCAAGGGACGACATCCTCTGCGGACAGCAATCCTCGCAATGTTGCTAGTTGGGTTGGTTGCCTGGTCTTATTACGGCGAACCGGAAGAGAAGGCTGCCGAATTGATTGCCTACATCGATGCGACGATGGAACTCGGATTAGTCGAGCCCAGTGATGGCGTTATCGATGTGCGCACGACGGAACCCGCAACTCCGATCGAGGCGGTTTTAGCAGATGCGGTAAAGGACAGCTCTGAAGCGGAACCCGCGATAATCATCGAGGAAACTGTTTCTACCGCAGAGGAAACCATCGAGGAAAGTATTTCGACTACGGAAAAATCGATCGATCAGCCTGAACCTGTTGAAGCGCTCATAGTCGAGACTATGACCGACACAGTCGATGAAGCGACAGACGAGGCAGCGGATCCCGTTTTGACTGTTAAGAATACCGATGCAGCGCAGGCGGAACCCGACATGATTGTCGTCGATCCCTTTGTCTCGGTATCGGAGCGCGACGCAGCGGCACGCATTCCACTACAGCTCAATATAAAATCCACATCGCAACTAACGTGGTGGACGAGCGAACTTACAGCGAGTGCCGACCATGATTTCATCTCGGTGCAGCAACGGATCATGACCGCTGCGTCACTCGAGGGCGACAACATACTTCATATTTCACTGATCAACGACAGCGTACCCGAACCCATAGAGTCGTTTTTCGTCAATCTCGGACTTCGAAATACTGAGCAGGGAAAAATCGAGCACATCGCCACGGTTCGCGTAGACATCATCGACGACGACTTGCCTTAGTCTGTATTGATTGCATAGCCCCGTTTGTCAGACTGAAAGAACTGCACGACTCCACCCGTCCATAATGTAGGATCGGTCGAATAAAAAATCACAGGAGAACGTCGTGACTAATAATCCTTTTGCCAGAAATATCCTGATTCCGCTTGCTCTTGTGGTTTTGATTGCATTATCAGCATCAGCACAGAACACGGTTGAGCTCGACTTTGAATACTTTAAGAATGAAGTGCAGCCGATTTTCCTGGCCAAACGAGACGGTAATGTTCGCTGTATTCAGTGTCATATACGAAGCAGCGGTTTTCGATTACAACCACTGGAAGATGACGCCCTGTTCTGGAGCGACGAGCAATCTCGAATGAATTATGCCTCGGCCAGGGCGTTTTCGGTGCCGGGAACCAATCCACTGCAGAGTCGCCTGTTGACGCACCCGCTGGCAACGTCAGCTGGCGGTGATCCATTTCATGGTGGCGGGACACATTTTGCAAATCAGGATGACCCGGAGTGGCGCATAATCGCGGATTGGATTGCCGGCGCCAGTAGCCGCAGGCCACCATCCGACGTGGTTGTCCGTATTATTCAGACAAGCGCTGCCGGCGACGACTCCTATGTTATTGACCCGCAAACTAATCAGATTGTTGGCATCATTGGTGACATCGAAATACCTCACGGCATCACCTCGGCACCCGATGGCAGTCAGCTGTATCTTTCCAATGAAGCGCTTCACAGCCTTGACATTGTCGACTGCAGAACATTCCGGGTTAAGAGACGAATTCCTTTAAGTGGCAGACCGAATAATGTGTCTATCAGTAAGGATGGCCGCAAAGTCTATGTCGCCATCAGGGCGTTACCTGGTTCGGTAGACATCATTGACACACAGTCGATGACGAACATAAAAACAGTGCCAACAGAGGGTCCCATTCACAACGTCTACGTCACGCCGGATGGAAAGTATGCCGTCGCTGGCTCAATTCAGACCAGTACGATTAGTGTCATAGACACGACAACCGATGAGCTGGCATGGACTCTGAAAATGAGTGCGGGTATCAGACCAATGGCTTTTGATAGTCATGCCGATGGCTCAACACGGAATATCTATGTGCAGCTGTCTGGATTTCACGGTTTCGCAGTTGTTGATTTTGACCAACGCAAGGAGATTGCCCGGGTCGAACATCCGCCGGTTCCAGGGGAACGCGCGCACATGGATGGTTTACAAGGTGCTCCCGCACATGGCCTTGGTGTATCACCCGACGGCAAAACCTTGTGGTCCACCAGCAAGGTCTACAGTCATGCCTATGTGCACTCTCTGCCTGATCTCAAGGAAATAGGCCGCGTATTTGTGGGCCAGCATCCGGAATGGGTGACCTTCACTCCGGATGGAAAGTATGCCTACATCGGTGCAGCCGGTGACAACGAAACGCATGCTATTGATGTTGCGACGATGAAAAGAGTTGCCAAAATCCCGGTGGGCCAGGTACCCAAACGTGTCGCAACAGTGTTAATGGCTATCGATTAACGAAGACGGGAGATTTTGCCATGCGTGTTGTGCGACAAAGACTTGTAATGGCAACAGCCGCAATATTTCTGTTCGCAATCGTCAATGCTGCCGAAGTGAGCCCACCGCGTACTGTCGAGGCCAAAGCCCATATCGCTGCAATGTCAGCGCACCATCTGTGCTCGGGGCTCTATGTAGTTGGTAGAGATAACAAGCGATCTGCCGAAAGAATCCTGGCGGAGGATATCGCGCCATTCAAACTACGTTTCGGGTGGGACGAAAGTTTTGGGTTTACAGTCGACGAGCGAGACAGGAGTGTCACAGTATCGGCTCCCGGTGTCGAACCGAGCCGCAAGGCGCGATATCACGGCGACCAGGGGTGCACAATCCTGCCCACCGGTGCGGAAAGAGTCTTCTTCAAACCTGTCAAGATTAAATCGGCGCTTCCTGATCCCGGGACGCAAGCCTGGCCACTCGGCGATCTTGAGGCACACGCGACATTTCCGGAAGTCGATCAGGGCGAGCTCGGCAGCGCACTTAACTGGGCAATCTCACAAGACGGCCAGAATACGCGCGCCCTTGTGGTCGTGTATCGCGGCAAGATCATCGGCGAACGATATGCCGGTGGATTCGGCAAGGATACACCGCAGATCAGTTGGTCGCAGGGCAAGAGCATCACTGCGGCGTTGATCGGAATTTTGTCTGAGCAGGAAGGGCTTTCCCTGGACGATACCGCACCAATCGCGGAATGGCAGGGCCCTGACGATCCACGTCGGCAAATCAAAATCCGGGACCTGCTAAACATGAGCAGTGGCCTGGAGTTCACAAATTATGGACGTGAGCGACCGGATGCATGGACTGCATCGAACGAGCATCTTCGAGTTTACTTCGACGGCATTAATGTTTTCGAACACGCGGTGAATCAACCACTCGAGCTCCCGCCAGGTTCCCAATTCCGCTATCGCAACTCCGATCCGCTGACACTCGGTCGAATCATTCGGCACACAGTGGAGGAGAGAGGAGAGAACTACCTGCAGTTTCCTCAGAGTGTGCTGTTCGATCGTATCGGCGCGCGCAATTTCGTGCTGGAGACCGATCCCTGGGGCAATTTCATCATGACCGGATACGATTACGGCAGCGCATGGGATTGGGTGCGGTTCGGATTGCTGCATCTGTGGGACGGTGTATTTGAGGGAGAACGTATCCTGCCTGATGGCTGGGTCGACTTCGTTGTGAGTCCCGCTCCGGGCGATCCCACTCTCGGTTACGGCGGGCTATTCTGGCTCAATCGGGGCGGGCGAATGGACCAGGTTCCCCTCGATGCCTTTTGGCCAGCAGGAGCTATGGGCCAGATGACTGTCGTCATTCCGTCTGCAGACATGGTCGTCGTCCGCCTGGGTCCAAGCCATGGTGGCGAGATTCAATACATGAACGAAGTCATCGGACGAATTCTCACCGCTATCAACAACAAGACCCTGCCGGACTAAATCTGGAAATTCCGGGAACAGTTTGGAATTCCGAGGACAGTTGACTCAATTCGCGAGCAAATAAACCTGACACCTTTTCCAAGCACATCGCCACGGTTCGCGTCGACATCATCGACGACGACTTGCGGTAGTGCCATTGAGAGCGCTATGCATATCTGGCTGCGTCAAATGCTGCAAATCACAACTCGAAACGGCGCAATTCCTCCTGGCTATGTACGGCCAAAAGACTGTCCATGATCTCGGGCGAAATGCCTTGTGGGAAGCGACTAATCAGGCGAAAACGTTCCTTGGTCTCAGCGCCCCACTCGAGACTCCGTCCGACGTCCGCGTTGTAACCACCGAAGCGGGTTGCCTTGACTCGTTTGGCCCTGTTCCACGCAACAAAAATTACTTCATCGGCAGATTCTTTGGCATCAGCGCCGGAGAAAATAATTCCGTCATCACGAATTTCCAGCAGTTCCCCTTCGAATTTCAGCTTACCTTGCTCTTCCGTTGCCAAAACCTGCACTTCGACGGTTGCGCCGTCCGGATTGTGCGCAAGATCCAGATCATCGATCTGTGGCCCCACATGGCACGCCGACATTGAAACTGCCACAAAACTCAAAACTGCTCTAATCATGACATTCATCGTACCGGCACCTTTGTCGATTCAAATTGATCCCTGTAGGTATCGCGCTTCTGCGCATAAAGCTGTAAAGATCGCATGAGCGCATCGACCGTGGGCTCAAATTTCCTTCGATGCTCTTCGGTTAACCACTCCGAGCGCATCCACTCCATGTAATAGCCCTCGGATGCGAGGAAGAAAGTGCGCGTCTGCGTACTTTCGCCTACGTCAAAGCCAATCTGCACACTGTCACCCGGTCGCGTAATTAAATAAGTGTCGTCAGCTTGTGCAAGGAACCCGGGAATATCAGGACGATCCATTTCCGGCGTTTTTGCCGTAGTGACCGGGATGGTGCGCACTTTGCCGCGCTCCGTATCAATTGCCAAAGCAACCTGGTCAATGCGCCAATTATCTGCGACGAATGACAAGCGAATCCTGACGTTATCGCCTTCCGGTGCCTCCAGTGCGAGGATTCGCTCACTCCATGCAATCGGACCTTGGTCGCTTATCCGCCCAACCTCGCGAAACCTGCCGTCACGCCAGACTGAAACTGTCATTCCCATGTTTTCGCGGTACCACAAGCCCAACTCGGCTCGATTACCGAAATGGTCCAGGTCATGACCCATCCAATCGAGCGCGCCGAAGCTTTGCTCCTTGAGCATAACGTCATACAAGAGAACAGTGTTCAACATGCTGTTGCGCATCTTCAGCACCAGCGCAATTTCACCGCTGTCTTTTGGCACGTTGAATTCGAAATCCAGGGTATCGTGATAATCCTGCGGACTGACGTCGGCCAGGCGATTGCCTGTTGCAGACCACGCCTGACCGTCAGCAGCAGTGACTTCCGAAATAATGTCGCGATCGTATTGATCGACTGCACTGACGGGTTCAACAGTCGCGCCGACCAGGATTGGCTGGCCATTGCTATCGGGATACGCAACCTGATCTGCCGCATGTGTGATTTCGACAACTGCCAGTTGATCGATGTAGTGCGTCTCCAGCATTTCGTTGCGGACATCCAGTTCAACGTAGCCGTCTTGTACATGCCGGAGACCAAGTTTGTCGATGTCCCGTGCCTGGAATGAAGGAGTTATGCTGTAGGAGAAAAGTTCTGCCTCAAGAAGCGCTACCCCGGAATCGACGCTGTAGACCGTCGGGCACGATCCAAACAGAGCAAGTACGACAATACCTCCAATTACAAGCCACGTGGCAGTTCCAACCGTCGATGCTGCGACGGTGGCACCAGTACTGACCGGCGTTTGGAAACTTTCCATTGCAGCGATATCGTCAAGCGCAATTTCGTCGACAAACCGATTATTCTCGAGCCCAACGTCGAATCGCTCCCCCTTTCCCTGGACCCTGCCGTCGTATA
>JBLHLN010000143.1:0-6253 GCA_047620565.1 Woeseiaceae bacterium | reverse complement strand
AGGCCATAGTCGTATCAAAGCAACATATGTCGGGAGTCACTCGGATTGATCCACATGGCATGATTGTCGCCGCCCCAGCGGAAGGCGAGACCCCATGTTCGGCCGCCATCGACGGAATGCTGATTGCCATAGGCAAGCACATAGACGTGATCAATGTCGTTTGGATCGATACGGATCTGGCCGAAATAGGAACCACCCACCAGCGGTTCTGAATTCGTTTTTTTCCAGGATTGCCCCGCATCATTCGAGCGGTAGACCCAATTCTCGTAACGGTCTTGCAGATCATCCGAATCGCTCGGCAACAGCACGCTGGCGTAAAGTACTGTCGGATCCAGCGGTGAGATCGTGAGGCCGATCCGGCCGATATTACCCGTCGGCAGGCCGGCTTCGAGCTTTATCCAGGTCGTGCCCCCGTCGACGGTTTTGTAAATGCCGCTCGCCGACCCGCCCTGGCGGAACATCCACGGGGTAGCTGCCCGGTCGTAGGCAGCGGCGTACAATACATCCGGAGTTTCCGGGTTCATCACCATGTCGATCACGCCGACGTGCTTGTCCCCGTAGGTGACCTGCAAGACCTGCGTCCAGGTGGTTCCTCCATCCGACGTCTTGAACACACCACGTTCCGCGTTGTCAGAATAAAGGTGTCCCAGTGCGGCCACGTAAACCACGTCCGCGTCATCCGGATGAATGGTGATGCGGCTAATCTGATGGGTGTCAGACAAGCCCATGTTGGTCCAGCTTTCGCCGCCGTTCGTTGATTTGTAGACACCGTCACCCCAGTACGAGGCGTAAGGGTCCGTAGTGCTGTTGTTTGGCTCGCCAGTACCGGCCCAGATAGTATCGGGTTCTGACGGAGCGACAGCAATATCGCCCATGGCGAAAACGTTTTGATCATCGAATATCGGTACGAACGACTGCCCATTATTTGTTGTCTTCCAAATTCCGCCGTTCGCCGCTGCGACATAGAAGGTGTAGGGCTGCTTGCCGCGGTCCGGCACAGCGAAATCAACAATGCGCCCGCCCTGGCGCGTCGGGCCGATCTCGCGGTAGTTAAAAAATTCCAGTAATTTTGCCTCCGAATTTACTTCCTCATTACCGGCCATCGCTATTGAAGGCGACGTGCGACCAGAAATTGCTGTGCTCGTCTGACGGGCTTCTTCAGTGGACGTGTTCTCCGTCTCCTTCTCACAACCCATCGACAGCGACAAAATCGTCAGACCTATCAGGACCAGCATATTTCTTGTTGTATGCATCCTTTGGCTTCCTTCGATTAATACAGTGAATGTATTACGTCCTTGGCGCCCAACATATGAAAAACCTGGTCAACCTGTTAGTTGTCACCAAATGCCTCAGGGTCAAATACACTGGGGACAATAATGAAATCATCATCTTCGAATTGCGGATACGCATAGAGATGATCAATGTGATTGTGAAAACGTGCCACAGTCAACTCAGGGCGTACTTTTCAAAAACTAAGAAAGATCGGCGTCGATAGAGTCATCGCTGAGGTCATACCAAATAGTTTTGGTTTCACAATATTGATCATGTGCCAGCAGCGAATTGTCGCGGCCGCCAAAACCGGATTGCTTGTAGCCGCCAAACGGAGTCGTTATGTCGCCTTCGCCATAGCAATTGACAGTTACGGTGCCCGCTTGCAGGTCTCGCGCCATACGATGAGCTCGTTTCACATTTGACGTAAACAGCGACGCCTGCAGACCGTATTCGCTGTCATTGGCTACAGACAGTGCCTCAGCTGCGCTTTCGACCTCAATAACGGCAAGAACGGGTCCGAATATTTCCTCCCGAGCGATCCTCATGTCGCGTTTTACGCCGTCAAATATAGTTGGTGCAATGTAAATACCTTTCCCGTCCTCGATGGCCTCACCACCGATAACTGCCGATGCACCTTCTTTCTTGCCGATTTCGATGTACCGCATAACACTGTCGAAATGCTCTTTCGAAACCATCGCCCCGAGTTTGTTGGCCGGGTTCAGTGGATAGCCGGTTCGCCAATCGCCGGCTTTCTCGATTACTTTTTCGAGCAAGGTGTCCTTGATATCTTTTTGAACGATCAGGCGCGAATTCGAAGAGCAATTCTGGCCCATATTCCAGAATACTGCTTGTGCAACATGCTCAGCGACATAGTCCAGGTTCTCCGCATCGTCCAGAACCACGCAGGGGTTTTTGCCACCGAGCTCAAGCACGATGCGCTTCAAGTTAGATTGTGCTGAATATTCCAGGAAGCGTTTGCCGATTTCGGTTGACCCGGTGAACGAGATCGCATTGATATCGGGATGCATGCCCAGCGCTTTGCCAGCCGTCGATCCGCCGCCCGGTATAACTGTCAGCACGCCCGGTGGAATGCCAGCTTCAATCGACAACTCCGCCAGTTTTAACGCAGACATACTCGTCTGCGACGCCGGTTTGATGATGACGCTGTTACCTGTCGCAAGCGCGGGTCCCAACTTCCAGCCGACCATCATCAGCGGGAAATTCCAGGGCAATACGCATGCAACGACACCGATTGGTTCGCGGACGATCAGTCCGAGCGCATCGTCTCCCGAGGGGGATACGTTATCGTAAATCTTGTCCGCCGCCTCGGCATGCCACTCCAGGCAATGCATGGTTTCCGGGATGTCAATTTGAACACAATCGATAATGGGCTTTCCGCTGTCGATGCTTTCGAGTACTGCAAGCTCGTTGCGATGACGCTTCATGAGCTTGACTAATTTGATCATCACGTGCTTTCGATCGGTAGGATGCATACGTGACCAAACGCCGCTATCGAATGCCTCGCGAGCTTTTCGTACGGCGAAGTCCACGTCCTCGCTCTGACAAGCGGCAATCTCTGTAATTACCTTCGCGGTCGCTGGATTTATTGTCGGTGTCGTCTTACCCGATGCTGCAGACATAAATTTACCATTTATGAATGCGTTTGACGGTAGATCGATGCTGCCAGCAAGCGACTCAAATTCCGCTTCAGTTAACAACTCGGACATGTCGAACCTCTTCTTCGCTTGTTTGCACATTTTCTGACAGGATGTTGTGTATCGTCGCCTGGGCCGTATCGAGAACTTCCCGCATTTGCCGGCGCAGCTCCTTTTTCATTGGTTTCAGCGGATTGCGAACCGGGCCTGCAGGCAGACCGTAGTATTCGCTACCATACTTCGTGCATTGCACGAATTTCCCGCCGCGCTCGAGTAGGGTAGTTAATGGTAACAGTGCCGACATCAATGCCCGTGCCTTATCAAAATCTTTTTGATGAACACAGGTGTCGTAGAAAGCGACCATTTCTTTGGCGAAGAAATTACCGATGGCTGTTACCCAGCTACTTGCACCCCAAACAAAAAACTCAAGCGCCTGATCATCGGCACCGCAACTTAACTGAATCTGCGGAAATTCCCGGGCAATCAAGTGAATTCGATTGATATCGCCGCTCGCCTCCTTGATTGCCGCGAAATTCGCGCGCTGGCCAACTCGTTTCAGAAATTCCTCGCCCATTTCTGCGCCGGTTCGGGCCGGGTAATTGTAAAGAATTATCGGTAAATTGGCAGCCCGCTCGATTGCGAGACAATGACTTGCTAATTCTTTTTCCGTCGGTACGGAATAGTAAGGCGCCGCAACCAGCAAACCGTCAGCGCCAGCGTCTCTTGCAGCTATCGCGTAGTCGCATGCGCCTTCCGTTGTAATATCGTTGACTCCGCAAATTAGCGGAATTCGCCTGTTAATCACTTCACTTGCATATGCGAACTGCCGAATTCTTTCTTCCTTTGAAAGTGAAAAGAATTCACCAGTCGTGCCGCCCGCGATGATCGCGTGGACGCCACTGTCAATCATGTACTCAATGACTGTCGCGTAGCCCCTTTCGTCAACCATTCGGTCGCTGGTGAGAGGTGTAATTACGGGCGGGATGATGCCTTCAAATTTCATATCGATCTCTATATCGTTGATTTACAGTGGTTTTTGTCCACCTCGGTGCAAACAGCCCCCTATGTCTCGGGGTGTCCGTACGACCAACTATTGTATACAATATTCACTTCATATCCTAGCTGGAATTTATCCGAAACGGGCAATAACGTTGATAATCAAAATATATGCGGGTATTGAGGAAATTCATAAGGGATTCTTGTCCCTTTCGCTTTTGACGTGTGGGTGGCAAATTACCGATCTTCGCCTTCAGCCGCCACTTTTTCATAGTTCCCCGCCAACCAGGAGGAGGTCATGACAATTCGAGCAGCAATATTTCTTCTTTCCATCTTGATTTGGGTACCTGGCGCTGTTGCCAGGCAGGTCGGAGATGGTTTAGATGGACTTGCCATGTCGAAGATCATTTTCGAGACGGATCGGGATGGGAACCATGAGATCTACGTAATGAATGCTGATGGCTCTAATCAAGTCAATCTCTCCAACAGTCCAGGATTCGACGCTGCGCCTGTATGGTCGCCGGACGGTAGCAAGATCGCATTCGTTTCAGATAGAGACGGCGACATTCGGAACATTTGGGTCATGAACGCAGATGGTTCCGGTCTCGTAAGACTCACGAACTATTCCAGCGGAGCTGGATATCCGACTTGGTCGCCCGATGGTTCTATGATCGGCTTCGATTCCGGTAGCGACATCTACCGCATGAATGCCGACGGTTCTGAAAAGATCAATCTCACCAATAACGAAGAAAATCTAGGATACCCATCCTGGTCTCCGGACGGCGACTGGATTACATTCGACGCTGGTGGCTACGACGATTTCGATGCCGGTACCTACGACAACGACAAAACAGGGAACTTCGCAATTTACACTATTTCGGTCACCGATAATGCCGTCACTCAAGTGACTGATCTCTCCGGTAACTCAGGCGATGCTTCGTGGCATCCGGACAGTGCACGACTGGTCTACTCATCAAACAAGGATGGTGCTGAGGAGGGCAACTATGAGATCTACATGATCAACGTGGATGGCTCCGGCGATCATAGAATTACGAAGGCGCGTGGCGCGGACACAGACCCTTCAATATCGCATGACGGAACGAAGATCGCGTTCGACTCCAATCGGGACGGGGATAGTGAAATCTATGTAACAAACACAGATGGAGCAGACACGAAGCAGCTAACCGAGAACTCTGCATGGGATGGCATGCCTTCATGGTCGCCCTTGTAGCGTGTTTTCCAGCCGTATCTATTCGGTAGAACGTCAAGGTTCGGCGGCAAGTAACTACGCGATCGAGCATAGCCGCTGTCGATCTAACAAAGAGAGAAACCAATTATGAATCATAAAGACATTCAAATTTTGGTTGTTGTGATGTTCGCAGTATCGTTTGCGGATTGCCAGGCTCAGGTGGTCGACGATCTTGTGGAAATGAATGATCAGATTCGCCGGGATAAGTTTGACATCATTTTGCCCGAAGCTATGAGAAGAAATGGTGTCGACATGTGGATCCACGTGATGAGAGAGGCAATCCCGGATCCCTTTGGTTCACAAGAGCTGGGCAGTTCGTCCGGAGTTTTCATCTTCACGGATCGCGGTGGTGATCGGATCGAACGTGCGGTACTTGGGCGTCGTTGGGGAGCTGCACAGCGGCAAAGGGAAGTTTCGGATTATAAAGATCCAATCGTCGATCTTGGCGCCTACGATATCATCGGGTATCCGGTTCGTGTTCAGGAGCCGTTGAGTGGCCCAACGACAGAATATGATCTCCGATTTGAGGGCCTAAAAGAATTTGTCGAAGCGCGAAATCCGCAGCGCATCGCTGTAAATTTCAAACAAGATCTAGGACAGTGGCCGACTTACCAACGAATTAAAGACGGTATCTCTCATACAGACTACGTCCTGTTGGCCGAAGAAATCGGCAACGATTATGCCGACCGCCTGGTCTCCTCTGAATACGTGATGATGGATTTCATTCTAGGAAAGGTGCCGAGTGAGATTGAACTACTCAAGAGAATGCGCAGAGCCGATATTGATCGGGTAGAAAAAGCTTTCTCCGAGATCGTGCCCGGCTCGACAAAAGTACGTGAGAATCACATAACTGTATTTCGCCGCATGAGCACCGGACTATCACAAAGGGGACGGAGTAGGGGGTGGGAAAACAGTGTGATCCAGGGGGGTGACATCGTCGCAGATCCGGACCTTGGAATGTATGCTTATGTGCTCCGCGAAGGAGAGGACGAGCCTCCGCCAGAAATTAAAAAACTTTGGGCAGAATATCTGAAAATCGACAAGGTTCTTGCAGAAACAATCAAGGCAGGCCTGACACCTA
>JBLHLN010000142.1:0-6256 GCA_047620565.1 Woeseiaceae bacterium | reverse complement strand
CGCCGGCGTTCATGCCGGTCGGTACTTATGGGTCGGTAAAAAGCGTTACGCCGGAAGAAGTCGCTGAGGGTGGCGCAGACATTATTCTTGGCAATACCTTTCACCTGATGTTGCGTCCCGGCACCGGCGTCGTACGCAAGCATGGTGGGCTACATGAGTTCATGAACTGGCATGGGCCGATACTGACCGACTCTGGCGGCTTCCAGGTTTTTTCACTTGCAGCAATGAGAAAGCTATCGGAAGAGGGCGTGAAGTTCCGCTCACCCGTTAACGGCGATGAAGTATTTCTGACTCCCGAAGAATCGATGCAGGTGCAGCACGACCTTAATTCCGACGTCGCTATGGTATTTGACGAATGTACGCCATACCCGGCAACAGAAGCAGAGGCGCGTGAATCGATGGAGTTGTCGCTGCGCTGGGCGAAGCGCAGTCGCACTAAATTCGACGGGTTAAAGGAAGGCGAGGCGGAACGCGGTGAGGCGATATTCGGCATAGTGCAGGGGGGCGTACATGCCGGGCTGCGCAGGGAGTCATTGCAGGGGCTTGAGGATATCGGTTTCGATGGTTATGCGATCGGCGGCCTCGCGGTCGGGGAGCCGGAGGAAGAGCGCATTGCGGTACTCAACGACCTGATGCCATATATGCCCAAAAACGCGCCGCGTTACCTGATGGGAGTCGGCACACCGGTGGATATTGCAGAGGGTGTCTTGCGGGGCGTGGACATGTTCGATTGCGTCATACCGACCCGTCATGCACGCACAGGCCACCTATTTACCTCACGGGGTGTCGTCAAGATTCGCAACGCGAGGCACGCAGATGATACCGGGCCGCTGGACCCGGACTGCGGCTGCTATACCTGCCAGAACTACAGTCGTGCCTATTTGCGACACCTTGAAAAATGCTCTGAAATACTCGGGCCACGGCTTGGAACAATACATAATTTATATTATTATCAAAGACTTATGGAGAATTTGCGGTTTGCAATCGGCGCTGGCACGTTGCCGGAGTTTGTTGCCGCTTTGCGGGCTACCTACGCACAATAGTCAGGCTGAAAGTCGACCTCAGGCGCAGGTTCTGGTCTCCGGCGGCCGGAAAATTCTTTTTCGTTATGGCGCCTTGATTCTCAATATGGCATCCCAAACTCCGTTGCTCGTGTGCCATAATGGCGCGCCAATTTTTGAGACCCGAACCGATCGCGGTTGTCGGGAAAGTAATAATAATTATGGATTTTCTAATTAGCCCTGCCCACGCGCAGGCAGCAGCCCAAAGTGACCCGTTCGGATTTTTTCTGCCGATGATCGTCATTTTCGTCGCTTTCTACTTCCTGTTGATCAGGCCGCAGCAGAAACGGCAAAAAGCCCATAACGAAGTTGTTGCAACACTGGCCACCGGCGATGAAGTTTTGACCGCTGGCGGCATGCTCGGAAAAGTGACCGCGGTCAGCGAGCACTATGCAACTCTGAAGATTGCGGACAACGTGGAAATCAAGGTTCAGAAGACAACGATTTCTGCCGTCGTGCCTAAGGGCACTATCGACGCAGCCTGAGTTAGCTCACTTTCATGAATCGATATCCAACATGGTTGAACCTGCTGGTATTGACCATTCTACTGGTCGGTACTTTGCTTGCGCTGCCGAATATTTATGGCAGCACCAACGCGGTGCAACTGGCCAACAGCGATGGCAATGCATTCGACGATAGCCGCGTTCAGCTCGTCGTGCAGACTCTGGAGGCCAGCGACCTGGCGCCACAGGAGTCCTATTTGCAGGACGGGCGAGTCGTTGTAACGTTCGATGAAATTGGCGATCAGCTGGCTGCCGGTGAAATGCTGAGAGAGAGATTCGCCAGCGATTCCAATGTCGCAATTACACTGGCTCCCCGGCTACCGACATGGGTGCGCAATCTGGGTCTTAGTCCAATGAGCCTGGGCCTGGACTTGCGGGGCGGTGTGTACTTCCTGCTGGAAGTGGATATGAATACGGCGATTGAGAGTCGCCTGCAGACCTACCGTCAGGATTTCGCAGATCTCCTGACGGATGCACGAATTCGCAACCGCGTTGAGATTCAGGGTGATGTAGTCAATGTGCGTGTGCAAACAGTTGAGGATGCGGAGACTGCCAGGGACGTACTTCGCAACGCAGACGCGGAAATACTGATTCTGGATGGCGCCGATGGACGCTCGCTGCAATTACGCATGAGCGACCAGCAAATTCGCGCGCGCCAGGATTTCGCGATCGAACAAAATATTACGACGCTGCGAAGTCGTGTGGATCAACTTGGTGTTGCCGAGCCATTGGTGCAGCGTCAGGGTGTTGACCGCATCGTCGTGCAATTGCCTGGTGTGGCAGATCCGAATGCGCTTGACGAGCTTCTGACGGCGACAGCGACACTTGAATTTCGCATGGTTGATACGACCGGCGATAGCCCGGGAGCGAAGTTTTACCAGGGCCGGCCGGGTATTCCTGGACAGAATCTGAAACGTGAAGTCATCGCATCCGGTGACCAGATTGTCGATGCCGAATCGGGGTTCAGTGAAGGCCAGCCAGCGGTGTTTATTACCCTCGATGCTGCTGGCGGCGAAAGCATGCTGGCAAATACCCAGGCAAATCTCAGAAAGCCGATGTCTACCGTATTCATTGAGACGCGCCGCGAAACTATTACCAACGCTGACGGTACAGTTGAGTTTCGCACCGTCAAGACTGAAGAGGTTATCAATACCGCCACGATTAACGGCGTATTTAAGAACAGTTTCGTTACCACTGGCCTCAATACTATCGAGGCTCGGGATCTTGCCTTGTTGCTACGCGCAGGTGCCCTGGCGGCGCCGGTCTATAAAGTTGAAGACCGGACAATCGGTCCAACCCGTGGTAAGGAAAACATTGATCGCGGCTTCAAAGCTGTACAAATCGGCTTCCTCGCGGTCGTCGTTTTCATGGCAATTTACTATCGCGGCTTTGGCATGATTGCCAATCTCGCGTTAGTCTCCAACCTGGTATTTATCATAGCCATGCTGTCGTTGCTGCAGGCTTCACTTACTTTGCCGGGCATCGCCGGCATCGTTCTGACCGTGGGTATGGCCGTTGATGCCAACGTGCTTATATTCGAGAGAATCCGTGAAGAACTTGCGGCGGGAAATGCTATCCAGACAAGCATCAATTCCGGCTACGAGAAAGCGTTGTCCTCAATTTCTGACGCAAACATAACGACGCTGATCGCCGCGATTGTCTTGTTTGCCTTTGGCACCGGCCCTATCAAAGGATTTGCTGTGACCCTTTCGCTGGGAATCATTACATCGATGTTTACAGCTATCGTTGGTACGCGGACAGTCGTCAACCTGGTGTTCGGCGGTCGCAAGCTGAAATCACTGCCGATTTGATGAGATCGAAATGCGCCTGATAAAAGACAAAACGAGTATCGATTTCCTGGGCAAGAGACGGCGCACGATAGCTTTGGCTATTTCGGTTCTTGCTGTTCTGATTTCCATTGGCTCACTGGCAACACGCGGCCTGAATTTTGGCATTGATTTTACCGGCGGCGTGCTGCTGGAAGTGCAGTATCCACAGGATGCCGACCTCAGCAACATACGACTGATTCTAGGCAACGCCGGCTACAGTGAGGTGTTGGTCAATACCTTTGGGCCGCTCACAGACGTGGCTATTCGCCTGCCGCCGCAACCCGGCGAGGACGCGAATGAGATACGCGAATCGCTGCGCAATGTTCTGTCGGCCGACGATCCGAATGTGGAATTGCGCCGCGTTGAATTTGTCAGCTCGCAGGTTGGCGGCGAGTTAACGGAGCAGGGCGGCCTGGCAATGATCTTTGCATTGCTGATGATCTTTGCTTATGTGATGTTCCGTTTTCAGTGGAAATTTGCTGCCGGCGCTGTGGCTGCACTGGCGCATGACGTCATTGTTACTGTTGGCTTCTTTTCGATTTTCCAGGTTTCGTTCGACCTCACGGTCGTTGCCGCAGTGTTGGCGGTCATTGGCTACTCACTCAACGACACCGTTGTTGCGTTCGACAGGATTCGTGAGAACTTCATGAAGTTGCGCGGCTTGTCAGCAGAAGATGCAATGAATGTATCGATCAATGAAATGCTGGCACGTACTATCATTACCGGTGTCACGACTTTGCTGGTGTTGGTGGCGCTGTTGGTGTTGGGTGGCGAATCCGTCGGTCCGTTTTCTATTGCGCTGATCGTCGGAATAGTCGTTGGTACGTATTCGTCAATTTATACAGCCAGCGCTACGGCACTTCTGCTTGACGTTACCGCGCAGGACCTGATGCCGCCGGAAACCGATCCGGACCTTATTGACGACCTGCCATAACGAATTAGCGGTGTCCCATAAGTCGTGGGAGCCCATCGAAGTTGTGGGAGCGGCTTTAGCCCAGTCCGCATCAACGGGTGATTCTCAGCCATTGGCGATCGCGGACTGACATTTATTGCAGTGTTGGTTATTGATGCCAATGACTAAAGATCAATTCGCACCGACCTGCTGCGCAAAATTCACTCTTCAGGCGAATCAGGCGGTAAACATCGTCTTAATATCAGGACCGAACAGCTTCGCCAGCGCGGCATAAATCCTTGGCGTACCTGTCAGGACATGCCCGGTTTTCATGAAATCCTCGCTACCGTCGAGACCGCTGATAATGCCGCCCGCTTCACGAATGATCAGTGCGCCTGCAGCGAGGTCCCAGGGCGCAAGGCCGGTTTCCCAAAAAGCATCCAACCGTCCCGAGGCCACGTAACACAGGTCCAGCGCAGCCGCTCCGGCGCGGCGAATGCCGGCGGTATTCTTAATGGCGCTTACCAGCATATTGAGATACGGATCGAGTTCCTTGTTTGATTCGCGATATGGAAATCCAGTACCGATAAGTGCACGTTCCAGATCTTTGCTTCCGGTAACCCTTATTTTGCGGCCGTCGAGTTGCGCACCCTGGCCGCGTGTTGCCGTAAATATTTCCTGGCGCAGTGGGTCGTAGACCACGCCGTGCTCGAGCCGCCCTTTGTTTGTGAGGCCGATAGAAACCGCAAATACGGGAAAGCCGTGCAGGAAATTCGTGGTGCCGTCGAGAGGATCAATGATCCAGACGTAATCAGACTCACCATGCTGACCACTTTCTTCCGCGAGTATTGCGTGGTCCGGATAGTGTTTCAGGATGGTATGAATAATCGCTTTTTCAGCATTGCGATCGGCTTCGCTGACGAAATCGTTGCGTCCTTTTTGCTCCACTTTTATTTTGTCGAGTTTTGGCAGGCTGCGAATGAGGGTATCTCCGCCGCGTCGGGCCGCCATAACTGCCACATTAAGCAATGCGTCCATTTTTGATTCCGTCAGTTTGAAAAAGAACAGGTAAATCTGTGCCGCGGCGAGCGGCGCACGCGGTACTGATCCGCGAGGAGCGGTAGAATACCAGACCTTTCAGCTACAGGGCTTCAATTTCAGTGTCAGTTCGCATAATTCTGGTCGGAACCACGCATCCCGGAAACATAGGCGCGGTCGCACGCGCCATGAAAAACATGGGACTTTCGGATCTCATGCTGGTCGACCCGCGATATTTTCCGCACGACGACGCTACTGCGCGCGCGTCAGGGGCGGAGGATGTGCTGGATAACACCCGCGTGGTCGATAGCCTGGAGGAAGCGCTTGCCGACTGCGTTTTTGTTGCCGGCGCCAGCGCGCGCTCGCGGTCGATAGGCTGGCCGAGCATGGCGCCAAGGGAATGCGCCGCCCGCTTAACCAGTGAATGCGCCAATGGACGCGTTGCTGCAGTTTTCGGCCCTGAGAAATCCGGGCTGACGAATGAGCACCTGGATCTTTGCCATACATTGCTCACCATACCTACCGATCCGGGTTTCAGTTCGCTGAATATCGCGATGGCCGTGCAGGTGCTGACTTACGAGCTGCGCGTTGCGCGACTCGACGACACCATCAAGCCGGCGGTTACGGAATCGCCGCCGGCGACTGGCGAAGAACTGGAGCATTTCTACAAACATCTGGAAGACGTAATGATCGCCAGCGGATTCCTGGACCCCGATAATCCGCGCCTCCTGATGCGCAGATTGCGACGCCTGTTCATCAAGGCTGAGCCGGACCAAAACGAAATCAATATACTCCGCGGCCTGTTAACGGCCGTCGATCCGGCCGGGACGAAGAAGTGAGCACGGAAGCTATCTACCTCGATTATGCAGCGACAACGCCGCTGGACGAGCGGGTTGTCGACGCGATGCAGGCCAGTGGCTTCGCGAATCCGTC
>JBLHLN010000141.1:0-6291 GCA_047620565.1 Woeseiaceae bacterium | reverse complement strand
AGAAATCTCCTTTGCTACAGGAAGTGCGGTTCCGCTCGCCGGTCATGCGCACGCCAACGACCGGGGAAGAACGCTTTCACGTGTCCGCAGAACTCGCACGAGTGGAAGGCCAATGATTGAGAATCTATCAAAGAAACGGCAACGCCGATTAGCCATCGGATTATTGAACGTAATTGCTCTACTGCTAGTCACCCTCGTCGTTTTTCCTATTTGGTCGATCAATGACTCCTATGAGTCACGTATTGACCAGTTACAGATACGACTTGAGCGTCTCCGTTCGAATGCCGCAGCAGATGAAGCATTGCGCCCCCAATACGAACGACTGGTTCGATCGCAAACGACGGCTGGTCACCATCTTAAAAGCGATACAGAGGCCGTTGCAGCAGCGGAATTGCAGCGCCTCGTCAAAGGTATTGTCACCCGCAATTCCACACAAATACTGAGCACGCAAATTTTACCGGCAGCGGAGGAACAGGGCTTCGTTCGCGTTTCGCTCAAAGTTAGATTGCGGGGGTCGATCGGCGGGATCGTGCGGTCATTGTATGACATTGAAGCCAATCCAACATTTTTGTTTCTCGATAAAATGTCGATTCGCAATAGCGCCAGAAGACGGACACGTAGCGGCATACAGATCGATCAGTTTGACAACGAGTTTGAATTGATCGCCTACATGCCGAAACCAATGTAATGCGTTTGCCAAGCAATAATCCGTTGACCAATTTTTTGCTCGCAGGCTGCTGCATGCTGATTCTGATCATTGCAACAGAGTGGTTAACTCCCTATCAAATCAGTGCCGCAACAAGTGTGAGCGCCGAGTCAGTTGATGTGCAAATGCCCGACAATGGTGATTCTACCTACGTGCACCCGCATATTGACGACTTCTCCGCGATACTGACGCGACCGATTTTTTTTCCAGACCGGGAATTGCCAATTGTTGCGGTTGCCGATACGGTTGCCCCGCGTCTGCCGCTGCGTTTGATACTCGAAGGCATTGCCAGCTCTGCCGGCTCGAGGGTTGCCGTCTTGCGGGACCAGGGGAACAACCAGCTTTTACAGCTGTCGGTCGGCATGTCGCACAACGACTGGCAGCTTGAAAACATGTCTTCCACGGCAGCATCATTCAGAAGGGGCGACGACACAACAGAGCTAACGCTGGAGACGCAAGAGCGGTAGTTCGGCAACCACCGAGAATGCGAGCATCGCCGCCAACTGCAAAGAAGTAGCCTGACAATTCTGTTGTTCGACTGCCTGCTAGTGAGTCCGCGGACGATCGGAATAAATAGCGGACGTTAAATTGTCAGGCCTGATGTCATCGGACAGGGACAGGTCGTAGATCACGTTCGCCGTGATTTCTGCGCCATGCAGATTAAAGTTGGATGCAGAGGGTTCAAATTTTATTAACTGCTGAATGCCGTTAGCCAGCGACGCTCCATTCAGGTGGTGCGGCAGCAACATACGGGCGGCGTGCCGGTAGGCCAGTCTTTGCGAACGTTGCAATTGCTCTGAGTCATGGCCATTGCTGCCAGGCACCAGCAGAGCAGACACGCGTGTTGAAATCACATCTACCATCGTATTGTAAGCGCAATCGCAAACCGCCCAGCGGACTTTCGCGAATTCGCTACCGATATCCGAAACAGAATGTTCAAGCCGTAGCGCCGGCAGCTCCCGGGTAGCGTTTTCCAGTTCCTGCCAGTCTTTGTCCGGCATGGACGGGTCGGCAATAATCGTCATCGGTAGCCTTATGACATCCCATAATAATCGATGTGCTTCAATGGTGGCACGGAATATGCGGCCGCCGTTGATTCCGCTGCCGGGCGAAACCAATACGCGCTCGTCTCGTCCGCCGCCGGACGGCGGTTCGTCCCTCTCACGGACTACGAAGCCGCTGTGGTATACAGGGATTGTCAAAGCGTCACGCGGTTGCAGGAACTCGCCAAGACGAGCGAATTCCGGATCCGAATGCACGATTACGGCATCGAAGTATCTGTCCAGCACTGCCGAGATCCTGTCATCTTTCTCCACGTCGCCCCGCCTTTCGCCAGACAACAGGTCTGTTACGCTGCAAATAACGAGTGGCCGTAATGAGACACGATCTCTGGCTCGTTCGACCGTTGGCAGCAACTCGTCCGCCAGTATTTCGTAGCCGAATGGGAATGTGTCGATGAAAAGTACCTGTGGTTTGATTTCAGTGTACTGCGCGAGAATCATCTCACGGCGAAGAGCAATGTTGCTCTGCACCGTCGCGGAGTCGTAGTTGCTCATGACGTTTCTACTGACGACAATACCTGGCGGCGGCAACTGAACGAGACTGACGCCTGTCGGCACGGTCAGACCAACGGGCAGGTTTCCACCGTTCAATACCACTACCTGGAATCGATGCACCAGCCGGTCCGCAATGGCAAATGCCCGCACCAGACCACCCATATCGTGGGTCTGCTTACAGTAATACAGTAAGACCGGCTTGCTCATTTCAATCGCCCCAACACTCCAATCAACATCATTACGATGGCAGCGTAACTATTCGATCTGAAGCTCTATTTCCTCCGCCAGCAAAGTCACAGGCGGCGAGCCAGACGACCCGCTCACTTGCGTACCTTTCGCCTTGATGAGGCTGCCAGTCCGAAGCTGGTTAAAGAAGTCACTTGCAACGGGAATCGGATTATCAAATTCATCGCGGAAGGCTGTACCAGCGTTACTGTTAATAACAACGTCAAGTACATTTAATGGCGGAAACGCCTGAGCCGCCGGGTCTGCGTCGAGAAAACCCTGAATGATGGTGTCGAAAACGGTATTAGGGTCTGCAAGCTCCTCAAGCTCGACGATCACCGCAAACAGGCCTCCAGATCCGTCCTCCTGGCCACGGACCGCGATGTAATCGCCCATACTGAGTTGATCGATACTGGAAAATTCGACCGCCTGACCACTCTTGTCTTCGAATCGAGTCCGATTGTCGACGTTGAATGTGGCTCCCATCAATATCAGACTGCCGGTGTTACCGACTACGCTAGCGTCCTCCAACAGCGCTGTAAACCGCACCGCATTTCCGAGTCGGATATCAACACTGGTCGCAATCAGCACACCACCGTCATATTCGCCTTTCACTTCGACCTTGAGATTCAAGCCAAGCGCGCCTCCAGCACGATCTTCAGTAGTCACTGTGCAACCAGAACCACAGCTCACCATCACGTCGTTGGAAACTTTGAAGTCCAGATCACTATCGTAACTGGTTATGAAACCCTCGATCTCGATGTGATCGCCGTCGTCACCAAGCAACCGATCGCCCTTGAATTCCACGCTCGTTGCCATCAGAAGAGTAGGCGTATTCAGGCTGCCTTTCGCCTCGACGAGGTCGCCGGTCTCAACAGACCGACTGCCAGGGAAATCTTCCAGCATCAGTACACCGCTAAAGTCGACTGTCAGGTTGCCAATTTCAAACGTCGTTGCGCCGGCCGATGCTGCGGTGACAGTGCCAGTAATCTCGAATTCTCCACCTGTGGGTTTGTCCTCGATTCTGGTCGCGTGAATCGTCCCATCAGATTCAACGTATCCGGACACCTCAATGATGTCGTCATCCGCCAGGCCATCCAGCGAGGCTGGACTAATACTGTCGTCATATGAGGTATTGGCGCCAACGATTACCAGCTGTCCCATTACGATGAGGGACCCGGCAGTCGTATTGATGCTACCTGCTGTAATCGGACCTTCGACGTTGTCATCGAAGTCAACCGAATCAGCAACTGCGTTGGTATTGTCGTCATCGATAGTGCCTTTGACGACAATCATGTCGCCAACTGCGAGATCCGCCTGCGTCGCTACCTGACCATCAACAGTAAAATTCGCACCAGACGTGTCGTAGCGAACTCCGTTTACCACGACGCTGCCAAATGCGGTTACAGGGCCTGAGGAAAATGCCAGACCGGTCCTGGTAATCCCGCCGACCGGAGGCGGAGGGGTTGGCGAACTTCCGTCGTAGCTACTACCACTGCACGCGCTGACAATGAGAAATGTCGCTAAAAAAACGCCTGTCACTTTCAGTCGATGAATGTTCATTTTCATTGCCTCTATTCGTTATCGTCGTGTATCAGGTAAACACCCACTCGCACGTCACGGGTATCGATACTATTTGTTGCTCCAATCTCATGGTTTGACAACCAGCCGTCCATTTCCTTGAGAAAGTCTAGCCCTCGCGTCTCTACGAGAGTCATAAATGCTTTTGCCGAGCTGGCGGACAAGCGCGCATTGTCCACGATACCTTCAAATCTGAGGGGCGACTTGCGCGCGTTGTCGAGGTTGTGGTCCAGCGTCGCCGCATGGTCATGAAGTGAAGCACTCATCTGATTTACGATTTCAGGATCCAGACTCGTATAGATGAATTCACGTTTCAAAACTGTAAACTGACCATCTTCCATTTTCGCAATCAATTTCCGCTGGAACATTTCTTTTACAAAGGCGCTATGCGGCAGATCACCAGCATATCGTTTTAATAAGCTGGACAAACTACCCGTAGGTCCAGTTGACGGCAGATCCTTAGGCTGGCCCGTTGCATCCGTGAACTCTGCATCCAAATGCCAGGCCGTTAGTATTTCTGAAATTCGGTTGCCCCGACGCCCGATTCGACTATCGACATCGTCGAGCAGCCGATCCCTGATCCGGGCCACCTCCCGCCTGCTCAGTCCGGTCATCATCGCCACCCTGGAATTATTGGTTGGCCTGCCCTTTGCAGGTCCAAACTTCGCTCATTTTCAATTAAAAACTGCGTCCACAAGAGGCAGTATTTTTTGATTGGTAGCGGGAGCAGGATTTCGCCCACAAAAAAAGCCCGGTACAAGATCGGGCTTTTAGTTTTTGGTAGCGGGGGCGTGCTTGTCGAATTATATGCAGATCGATCTAGACCCCTTCCCGCTGGTCGCCTAACGTCCCGTTCGACTCGAACCCGGCTCATCCGATTTTATGGCACCCACTGCGTAAAGCACCAATCTAATGCCGCGTCGTGTAGCACCGACCCGGCCGATCATTGTTCCAGCCGTGAAGCATAGAATGAACCCCATCAAATCTGATGCCTGCACCCAATATCCAAAAATCCAGTTTCGTCCGACCATGAACAAGACGTATGCGGCCAGAATAATTCTTCCGATCAAATCTAATTGCGAAACAACTTTCATCGTTTCCTCGTTCCAATCCAGGCGATACATCCTGCTCAGGAATAGACCAGCCGAGAATCCAACGAGGAACCCTACAAAAGCCAGACCTATATCGAACTTTTGCTGAATTACATCCACAGTCATTGCCAAGGCCAATAGCAACCAAATCATTAGGAAAACTCGCAGTCGGACACGAAGACGATGGTCAACATGTTGACGAACCGGTCGAAGTATTGACGTTGCTTCGCTGCTCATTTTCCGCGACTACCAAAAACCCTTTCCGATCGATTGTATTTCAGAGCGAATAAACCCGGCCATGCGCCGGGTTTATTCGCCGCCAAAAGTCGCGAGACTTTAGGGCGTATACCAGATCGGTGACGTATAGGCGCGTTCCTGCTGATCAGCTGTAACACCTTCCGGCAAATCTATGCCGTAAAAAGCCGCATCGTAAGTCGTCCAACGTGGCGTCGGGATCTCCAGGACACGCACGTAATAGAACGCTCGCTCTTCAGTATTGAATTGCGGGTCTTCCCAGTACGCCATCAATAACGCATCGCCGATATCGTTGGTGTAGCTTGCTGCCGCAACGTTGACGGTGTTGCCAACAAACCCATCACAGCGATTGTTCGCGCCAACAGGCCTTTCATCGGAACACGCGACATCGTAGATTTTCTCCTGCAGATCGCCGCTGCTGTCCAGCCAGCCCTTGATGATTTGTACTCGATCAAGGTTGGCACCGTCAGGGTCTCGAAGTGCACGAATCATTAAGCGGGTCGCTTTGCCGTCCGGCGCAGTCTTAAGGTCGCCTCCCATTGGCACGCCACCCAGGTAGCCTGTCTCTGCGAAGTCCGGGCGCAATACATCCTTCTCGTCATAGTCCCAGCCGGCAAAAACCCGCACGGTCATGCGCGTGCCCGTGGTCGCATAGGTTTCCTTGCGCTTCATCGCATCCCACAATGACTCCCGCGTTTTCTCCCGCGACCACACGCCCTGCAGGCCCGACGCTATAGTCTCAAACTCATAGGTGCTGGTGCCGACCTCTTCGGGGTCCGGGACGATTTGCCCCGCCCACCTATCGGGCCCTGGCTCCATGATCGATATTTTTCCGAAATAGTTTTCTTCACGCGTCGTCGAGAGCGACGTATGGGCA
>JBLHLN010000140.1:0-6321 GCA_047620565.1 Woeseiaceae bacterium | reverse complement strand
TTATGAGGACATCATCAATTGGAGACAATGCGAGCAAAGCACCTACAATTGCCGGCATTCATGTAAATACATTTCCGTTTGGTTTCAAAACGATGTAGTGGTTGCTTTGACAAGTCGCCGAGTGAGTGGTCTCTCTGACTGCGGCGAGGGTATGGAGCCTGTTGACTGGCGACTGCTGCCGAATTACGCTTTTCTTTGCCATAGCCCCCGGCGTCGCTTGGCAGAATCAAGCGAGGTGTGCGTGGGGCAGCTAAATCGGGCTACCTATTCCGGAAACGTATCGTAATGTTCTGCCGCGAGGCATTCGTCATACCAATCGGCCCGCTCGGAACAATAAATGTTCCGCATTGGCGTGGTCTTACTGATTGGATCATTCAATGCCCCTGCCTGTACGACAAGCGAGTTGCCGCTCTTGGAGATATACGGCAAACCGGAACCGCAGGTCGCACAAAATGCGTTAGAAATTACGCGATCAGGCACGTCATATCGCCTTACGCTGTCTTCGCCTTTTGTCCATCGTATGTTGCCGGGGTCAGTAAACAGGTTCGAAGCGTGAGCTGATCCGGTCGCCCTTTGGCATTGTTTGCAATGGCACAAGTTTAAGTATTGAAAATCGCCGTCAAGCTCAAATTCAACCTCGCCACAAAGACAATTACCGGTAATTCTCGCCATTTTGTTCAACCTCGCAAAAATAAGATGGAATATTACTCGCATTCCTCCGACAGCTTGGCAGCTGAATCAAGTGAGAAATTCATAGTAGGTCTCTTTCTGATGTCGTCCGGCGACGATACAACGAAATTGGCGAGATAGTTATGCTGTCCTCCCTACACTGCCTCAGCATGCCAGCTTTTCCCTAACGCGGTCATTACAATCTCCAGATATTCGGGATTTTGGTGTCTGCTTTCGGCCAACAGGAGTCATTCGATCCGCAGAATCAAGTGCCGCTGAAAACCGCTCTCAGTATTCACTGCTGCCAAAAAAAGTCGTAGTTAAAAAGTGAGTTGTCATATTGGAGGCGGCAATGCAGGAAGTTGACGGCGCATATCAGATTGTTTGGCTCACTCGCAGGCTTTTTAGGGCTCTGGCCAAGGGATATTGACCCTGTTTTCGGTAATCGTATTTTGGTCGTTCAATGAACTGTCAGAACTGTTTGGCGGTCCACAAGCACAGTTCAAGCACGCAATTGCCGCCATCGCAATTTTGCTTGTTGTCAAATGGTTTGTGACCCGACTTGCTGGTGATCACGGGCGGGCTGGCAGTAAACACCGACGCCTTCGTAGTTCCAGGAAGAGCGTTCATGACCACTAGAATAATCGAGTATCGGCCGCCACGAATAGCAATGGCATTGCTGATTATCGCCACTGCCTTGCACGTGTTGTTTCCTGCGCAATCATCATTGCATTACTCGTCGATCTATTTGTCCGCCGCACTGGTGTCGTCAGGGTTCGCAGTAATGATGTTGGCGTGGTGGCAATTTAAGGAGCGCAAGGTAGCCATTTGCCCCACGGCAAATACCGACTATCTTATAACCAACGGCATTTATCGGCTTACACGCAACCCTATGTACCTGGGCATGGTGACAATGCTGGGTGGCGTAGCTTCCTTTTTTGGCACCTTGCCATTTTACGCCGTAGCGATTGTGTACTTTATCCTGATTGATCGATGGTTCTGCATGTATGAAGAAGAAAAACTCGTTGCTACGTTCGGACGTGACTATGTTGCCTACAGATCGAAGGTCAGGCGCTGGCTATGATCCAGGTGACTGACACTGCATTCCGGCTGACACACGCTCCTTGATACAGGCCCAGCAGTCACACGTATTGTAATGTACTGCCGTTACTCTCGATGTCCACAGCATGAATGACTTGAATGTTGTAGTCTCGCGACTCGACGTTGGTTACGCTTACAAAGTCAGCATGCGCACGATCATGATCGATCTCCAGCCGAATATAGCCACGATATCGACCGTCCGTCCACACAACTTCCACATTGTTTTCTGCGTTCAGCTTATCGAAAAGTGTGAGTCCTTCCTGACCTAAGTCTAGCAGCGACCGCGGCGACGTGATGCCGGTCGAGCCCAGTTCGACACCCATCGATTCGCCGGCGACATCAAACAGCGCGTTTTGCCAGAAGCTGTGACTATCACCAGCGAGCACCAGCAAGTCGCGCGCACCGGCATCCCTGCTGATCTGATAGAAACTCTCACGAGCATCCGGATAGCCGTTCCATGAGTCCAGGTCGACAGGCAGCGCAAATTCGCCCTGTTTTGTTATTTCATCGAGCGTGTTCTTTGCGTCGTCATCAAGGTCGTTTCTTAGCTTTACGAAAAACGGATCATCCAGTCCTGGCGCAATGCGCCTCGCCATCACGGACTGATTGCCAATGATGCGCCAGCGACGATTCGCGATGACGGATTCGGCAAGTTCGTCCGCGACGAATTGCTCCATCTCGTCGGACAGCAACCTGCGGCCCGGCGCGCGAACTATATTGTTAATGAAATCTTCCGCATCCGCTTTGCTTTTGATACCAGGAAGGTTGTCGTCGATACTGACCTGTTTGCTGCGGCCAGTGTGTCGGGCTTCCAGTGTAATCAGGCTCGCGAGGTCACCAACCTTATAGTGTCGCCAGTATTCTTCACGGGTACCGCCGTCCTGCGGATCCCGAACGGGCAGCCACTCGTAAAAGGCTTGCAACGATGCAGCACGTCGCGACTCCCATTTCCCCTCATCCGCCTGATGATTTTCTGCACCACCCATCCAGGGATTATTTGCGGTCTCATGATCATCCCAGATCACTACCAATGGATGTCGCGCGTGCATCGTCTTCGACCCCGCGTCCGTCTTGTATTGTGCCAAACGTCGCCGATAGTCGGCCAATGTCAGCGCTTCGTGTGGCGGTTCGTGGTTACGCCCGATACGTCGTCCCGTGTCCCCGCCATAGTCGTCGCGGCCATGTTCATAGATATAATCACCGAGGTGCACGACGAGATCGATGTCTGCATCTTTTGCGATCGCATCATAGGCGTTGAAGTAACCGAACGCATAGTTCGAACAGGTGGCGACGGCAAGAACAAAGCGGTCGACATGGCCTGTTGGCAGCGTTTTTGTCCGGCCGGTGGGGGAGGGCCTGCCGTCAACGTTAAACTGATAGAAGTAATCCTGCCCGGGGCTCAATTCGTTGACAACAACTTTGACCGTATAGTCACGGACGTCGTCTGTGCGGTATTTGCCTTTCGCGATGACGTTTTGAAAGTTAACGTCGCTCGCAACACGCCAGTTAATATCGGTCGTGCCCGTCGTGTTGCTGACGCGAGTCCAGATAACGACACTCGAATTATCCGGGTCCCCGCTGGCTACGCCGTGCAGGAATGCGGCATCGGCGGCTGAATCCGGCGCGTCACCAATCTGGCTGCAAGCCACGGGCAACAGCATTGTGGACGAGACGCCAATAAGCGCTTCCCTTCGTGTATATGTCCTGGCCATCCTGTGCTCCGTTGCATCGGTGACGGGGTTGGGTCAAAAGCGGTCATTGTGACATAACGAAAAATTTCAGAATTGCCCCCCATGATGCCTCCGCGGCTGCGACTGTGGGTTTTTGTCGGGAGCGAGCCAGAAATTGCGGTAGAATACTGCTCATGCTGGACTCTCCACACTGGACATCAGATACACCAATTGACCCGGGCTGGTATTGGTACAGAGCCCCATCGCATCGTGCAACAATGTTGCGGATTGACGATCGTAGTGTCATTGATTCGACTGGAGAATTCGCTGATATTCAGGCTATAGATCTTGTTGGCGACTGGTGGTCCGCACCGATTAAGGCGTTTGTCTAAGCTGGCTGCTTTTCGCCAAAGCGGTCATTAGTCTTCCTGGCGCTGAAAATCTCCAGGCGCAGGAGCAGTCCATTTGTGACTAAACTAGAGGTCTTCTGCTCTTAGTCGCTCGATGTTTTCACGCACTTCCTCTCGCATTGCCTCAACTTCAGTGGTGAACTCTTCATCGGAATTAACGGGATCCGTTTTTGTCTCAATAAATTGGACGTAATCAAGAGGATGCATCAAGTGCGTAAGCGCCTGGTCTGTGGCGGCAAAGTCATTGTTGCGCTAGCTGCCACATGGGCACTGGGAGCGTCGCTCTATATATTTTTTTCACCAGTATCGGTACACGGCGTGTCCAGCGTAATGTTGCGTGACTCAGCGACAGTCGTGGAGGAATTCTCCAGAGAGCAATCCTGGTATGAAGCGCAGGGCCTCTGGGGTGTTTTGTGGCTTGTCATTTTCAGCGGGCTTTATCTCCTTGCTGTGCGGCTAGCCTGGAGGGGCAACATCAATGCTTTGGCGAGTGTGAGTGCGACAGCTATTGCGCTGTCCATCGTCACAGGGTTTTCGATTGGCGGTGCTTACTTGCCGGCGGCGTTGGGTTTGTTGATTGGAACAGTGGTGTTTCTTTTGTCCAAAATACGGAGGGAACAATGATGATTTTGTTCATAATCGTGATCGGTGTCGTGGTTGGAATGCTTCCAGGTCTTATTAAACTAGACAGGATGTTTAGCATTACCAACATAGTCCTCGCTCTTGTTGGGGCGTTCATCGGTGCCTTTCTTGGGTTTGGCGACGCGCCATTACTTCTCAAGTACTCTTTCATAAATGAGAAAACTCTTGCGGTTGCTGTATCGTTTCTGTTTGTCCTTGCAAAGGTATTCGCGACAAGGAATCGACAATTACCATAACCGTGGATGTCGTCCTGATCTGTTTACAATCATCAATTCTATAGGCACCCTCGGATTGATGAGTTCCTTTTCCACAACCAAAAGATTCATCGGCATCAACAGCCTGCTGATGATCAGCATATTCTTGCCCTATTCAACAGCGGCCGGAGAAGTTTTTGATCTCGGTGGCATGTATACCTACTACTATCACGACGGTCGATATGCCGATTGGGGCGACTACGCTCTTCAGGGTGCGCACATTGCAATCGACGAAATCAATGCATCCGGAATACTCGGCGACGATCAGCTTCGCCTGAAAGCCGAAAACACCATTGATTACCACTGTTGGCCCGAAGGTGCCGCGGCGAAGGTCGAGTCGTTGATGCAGAAGGACGTCCTGGCCATTACCGGCGCTGATTGCAGTGGACCTGCGGTCGAAATCGCGAATATGGCAGCACGCTACGAGGTGCCCGTCATTTCGAATGGCGCCAATGCATCGGTGCTTTCGTCTGCTCAGGATTTTCCGTGGTTTGTTCGTGTGGTAACGCCCAGCGAGGCTTATGAAGGCTACCTGATCGATGTTGCCGATCATTTTGGCGTCAAAGAGATAGGCTATCTTTATACGACCGACGCGTGGGGGCTCGGCGCGCGGCGAGTGATAACAGACTACGCGAAACGACGCGACATCCGAATCAAAAAGGAATTCGGATTTGCCCGTGACACCGCATACGAAGATATCGAGAGAAAAGTAGAAGAGATCAGGGACGCCGGTATCCGGCACGTCGTCATGACCGGTCCAACGCCGGACACGGTCCGGGTTTTTCAAGCGTTGCATCGACTCGACATGAATAAGCCGGGCAATACATTTTATGCGGCAGAAATGATCTCCGCAGATGAAAGTCCGGAAGCGGTGAACGGTAGTTTGGGTTACTTCGCCCCAATGACCATGCTGGAAGAAACCGCGAAGCTAGGTGAGTTTCGTCAAGCTCTCGAGACTCGCCTGGGCCGGGAAGTTGACCCGGATTCGAAAGCATTTTTTTATGGCGCACTAAGCTACGACCATATTCTCGCGGTGGCCTACGCAATCAAGTCGATCAAAGATGACGGCGATTCTGTCAATCGGGAAAGATTAATGGCTCATCTGCGCGAGATGGACTTTGAAGGGGCAACTGGTCGCATCTCCCTGGTACCGGGCACCAACGATCGTGCCAACATGGCGGTGCAAATTTTCAACAGCCACGGTTACAAAGCCGATGGCAAAACTGTCAACTTCGTTTCCGTAGGCGCCGTCAATCCGCAAACTGAAGAATTGACAATGAACCAGGACGCGATCTTATGGCCTGGCGGTACCAAGATTGCCCCGAATCAGATCGACGATGCGGAAATGCCAGATCTGGCGGGCGTCACCATTAATACGCATCGCATCAGCGACTCCTTATATATGCTCGAGGCAACCCGGGATACAGCTGGGAATATCGGCGTATTAGTCAGCGATGATGGTGTGTTGATCGTAGATGATCAGTTTGACGAACTAACGCCGCAGATCATCGCGGTTCTTGAAGAAATATCAGAGGGTAAGCTCAGGTACATCCTGAATACGCATCATCATGCCGA
>JBLHLN010000139.1:0-6339 GCA_047620565.1 Woeseiaceae bacterium | reverse complement strand
GAACAGGGTCCGTTAGTCGCCTTCCAGCAACCATTGTAGTGCTTCGTCGGCATCGAGGAATAGTCTTCCGGGCAAGCCGCGATTTGCAAGGACCGTTTCGATGAAATATGTCGATTGAAGAGCCTCGGCGCTCGTTTCCACCCAGGCTATACGGTAGCGATTATCGATGCCATGTTTTTCAAAAAGATCTGCGTGTTCGAATGCATCCCAGGTTGGCATCGGACTGGTGGAAGCAGACAGTCCGAGGACGTTGAAACAGTCGTGCTCTATGCAGATTGATGTAGTCTCTTTCCAGACTCTATCAGCAAAAGCAAACGTCTTCTCCCCCTCTGATATGACCTTGACGCAGTCGCCTTCGTAAGTGATGACGAGATTGGTGCCCACGGTTTCCTGCCTTTTATCGACCGAGACCGGGGACACAGCGAAGAAAATAAATGTGCGCTCTGCGGATTATTTCCGCAACGTTCAGGACAGCTTCAACTGCGGTCGATTCAATCACTGCTCAGGCCTCCACGAATAAGAAACCACATCGCACAATTTCCCAGGATCAAGATTTGGAAACTCGAATTTCGCCATAAGTGTACCATCAGGCGCAAATGCGGCCTTTTCCAGCACTCTATGTGAAGATCTGTGATTCGGATGCACGTGTGCATACAGCCGCAGGGCACCAAGATTTGCTGCCAGCGAGCGCATCGCCAGCTTTAGAGAAAATCAGGTACGGCCCGGCTGGCCAGTGCGCCCATTCAGTGTCACTAAACTCAAGGAATGCCAGCGTATCGTCGACTGTCCGGTGCATAGGCCACGCCAGGTATTGGCAAACCACGGGGTCCGACGCATATCGATCAAATATAGCACTAGCGTCTGCAACCGTTGGCTTTCGTAACAGCAGGCGGTCCGTTGTTATTTCTGCATTCACCGGATCCGTTATGGTTTGAAGTTGGAAACATTCCCGGTTTGTATCCATCGGCCATCACGCTTCTCGTACAACTCAATCCACGCACTAATGAATTCCAGTGCCTGCTCTTGTCCGGAAACTTCCTGAACCGCAGAAACCGATACCCGTGCTATCAACCAGGCCAGGCTGCCATCGTTAGAAATTTTGACCACAGGTGCGATCGAATCTTCGTATTTGTCGAAAGTCGTAATAGCAAAATATTCACCGAAACGAAGCACTCGCTCATCTGCCGTCGGATATATGACTTCGCCGCTGGTTACGAGTACATAATCGTCCGCCGCATCCTCCATGAGCATATTCACATCGTTGGCCCGATGTGCCTGGAGGACCTTTTCATGCAGCGCCAGTATTTGTGACAGATCGCGGCCTTCTGCATCCGCAGACCAGCATATTTGCGTCGACATAAAAATGACGCTACCAATAAAAACCAAAAAACTTCGCTGCATAATCTCGTCTCGCAATATTTGTGAAATCAGACTTACTTGCCCAGTGTAGTTTTGCCATCGATGATGCGATAGATGCCGATAACCCGACCATTGTCATTGAACTTCACGGTCAGATCATTAAAAAGCACACAATCTCCCTGGTCCACAGGTTCTATTCCCAGAATGGTCTGCATCGTTTCGACTACGATTTCTCTGTCGAGCAGATTAGCGAGACTCGCAATAAGCTGGAACAGGCGCTCCTGCTCAAGATTTTGCTCGTGTAACGCCGCAATCCAGCGGTGCCGGTCTTCCGGCGAGTTCAAATTCGCGTCCTGTGGGTTTACCGGCGGCTATTCGCCAATATCTTCATTCCAAAGCGTCGGATTGTCGTGGATAAATTCCTGCATCAGCCGGCGACAGTCTTCGTTGTCCACGACGTCTACTTTGACGCCTCTTGACCGCAAGTATTCTTCCGGTCCCTGAAAGGTCCGATTCTCACCCACGATCACATGCGGAATCTTATAGAGAAGAATTGCGCCACTGCACATGTCGCATGGCGATAACGTTGAATACAGAATTGCCCGTTTATAGTCAGCAGCAGAGAGCCGACCGGCGTTTTCCAGGCAATCCATTTCTGCATGCAAAACCGAACTGCCTTTTTGAACTCTGCGGTTATGACCGCGAGCAATTATCCGCTCGCCAATGACCAGTACAGAGCCGATAGGTATGCCACCCTCCTGAAGGCCCGC
Organism: Woeseiaceae bacterium; assembly: GCA_047620565.1. Taxonomy (GTDB): domain Bacteria; phylum Pseudomonadota; class Gammaproteobacteria; order Steroidobacterales; family Woeseiaceae; genus SZUA-117. The sequence continues at coordinate 4,210 of JBLHLN010000139.1, read as the reverse complement.
CCGTGCTTCCTGGATTGCCGCTTCTAGTGGTTCCAACGCCTTATCTTCTCTGTGGCGACAGCCTGCCCTGTCAGCTTATTGCCGATCGACCCGACCCATCAGGTAAAACTCGTCGTTCGCGCGCATGTCTGCCATGTTAGCAATTCGGTTGGACATGGCGAAAAATGCGGCTATGGAACCGATGTCCCAGATATCTTCATCGGAAAAGCCCTGTGCGTACATTTTTTCATAGTCAGAATCATCAATTTCATACGCATTGGCTGATACCTTGACCGCAAAATCCAGCATAACTCTTTGCCGTAGAGTGATGTCAGCTTTGCGATAATTGGTTGCAAGCTGGTCCGCAATCAGCGGATTCTTTTCCCTGATCCGCAGAATGGCGCCGTGCGAAACAACGCAGTATATGCACTGATTCAATCCGGAGGTTGTGACGACGATCATCTCGCGCTCGCCTTTCGTCAGTCCGGATTCCTTGTCCATCAGTGCTTCGTGATAGCTGACAAATGCCCGGAACTCATCTGGTCGGTGAGCTAGTGCTATGAATACGTTGGGCACAAATCCGGTTTTTTCCTGCACCGCCATAATGGTCTCGCGGATGTCGTCTGGCAGATCTTCGAGTTTGGCGACGGGAAAGCGGCTTATTGGTGGCTGCGACATTCTTAATCTTCTCCTTGGCAATGCCGTGGATGATCGGTTGCGCGGCAACTATTTGCAACGCATGTCTGCTCTGTCACGAGCCCCGGCCAGGCAGGCAATCGTCCAGGTGGGCCAGCCCCAATGGCCAGGCCTCCTCGTGCCCGTCCCGCGTCTATTCATCAGTAAACCCGGCGTTAGTCAGTGTCAGCCGCGTGCCGTGAGGCAGTATTAGTTACGCAGCAGTTGCGGATATCAGCACGTTTGGGATCCAGTTGCGCTGTCTGCGTTCAAGCCGGCTGTTGCTATCTTCGCCATCGAAATTCGTAGCTGCGCTGGAAAGTGATGATGAGTCGACATTGTCGAACGAGCTTACATTGACAACCGCGAATTGCTTATCTTCGATCTCGCTTACAACGAACGGAACGAGGCCACATACAGAACACACGTAGAAGTCGGCCGTTTTCGTCCCAAACCGGTATTTCGATACAAGTGACAGGTCGTCAATCTCAGCTACCAGTTCTGCAGAAGTATGCGACGTCCATGATCCGTCACGTTTTTGGCAAAATGTGCAGCCGCATTTGCGAATAATGATATTTGCTGCAGATTCCGGCCACAGAAGAGTAAAGCTGATATTCCCGCAATGGCAGGACCCTTCGATTCTGGTGTTTTTCTGTGTCATTTTCGCTTACTGCTCTGGCGCTGGACGCCCCGGACTACTCCGCTCCCCAGACTGCAAGTTCGTTGCCGTGAGGGTCCAGAAAATGAAATCTGCGACCACCTGGAAAGGAGAATATGTCTTTGTGAATGCTGCCACCATTTGCCGCGACGGCGTCTCTCGTCGCTTCAAGATCTTCGGCATATAAAACGACCAGGGCGGCACCATTTTTTATCACAGAGCAAAGGTCCGATTTGTAAAAGCCGCCGTTGAGTTTCCCGTCTGAGAATGATCGATATTCCGGGCCATAATCTATGAATGACCAGCCGAACGTGGCCGAATAGAATGATTCGATCGCGTCGAATGATGCGGCCGGATACTCAATATAGTCAATCTTCTGGTCTGTGGACATTATGATCTCCCGCGCTGAATAGCGATCAAGTTCTCTGGTTCTGGTAAACAATTTCCCAACAACGGACTACGCATCGGCTTCGACAATCTCGATTTGTTCATCGACATAGAGTGCAAACGAATCGTTAAATTCACCACGCGCCTTTTGCCAGTAATCGGGGAAGTACTTCGTGCCGGCAAACATGCGAATAATAAGCATGTAAGACTGTGCAATATCCTTATCCAACAGTCCCTGACCGGCCAGGTTGAATTGCAGCTCATAAAGACGGAAAAAGGATTGGTAAAACGCGTACCGCCGCGCGATGTCCTCGCTTTCAAATTCACGAATTTCTGTCCAGATCCTGGCCAGCGCATCGTTTGCAGCAATTTCGAGGATCGCAGCCCTGGATGCGAGGTAAAGATCCTTCGTCGTTTCTGCCCGGGTGACTTTAGTGCTTTGGCGAATCTGGATCGCCAGATAGATTAGCGATGCGATTACGCCTGCGGCGCCAACAATTTCGGCAATCGTAGCGATGGCGGTCCAATTCACTGCGAGGTCTCCTCAATTCACCGGATGGGCGAAGGTATCAGAGGCAAATTTTACAAAAAGTATGCCGGCGAGAGTAAGTTGAACAAACAGTGCTACGAGATACGCCGCCTCTGACCAGGCACCCACAGCGTTAATCAAAATTGCCGCCAGCAGCAGATCCGTCCCAAGCGACAAGGTCCAATTGACCGTGTTGATGTTGAACTTGCTCAGAGTCATTTTCGGCAGGTTTTTCGCGCGATCTTGCGCGATGAATTCGAATGGTATTGCGATGCCAGAGAAACCGGCTAAAGCAACAGATACTTCTGCAAATACCGATAGTGTTTCGTGAGGATCAGGCATAGTTCATGTTGAGCCCAGTGTCATAGCTCACTTAGCGTACTTTGCTGCGCCCAAAAAATGCAAGGACACATACGGTTCATCGCCCACTACCCAACTATCATGCGGCTCAGCGGGGACGTAGAAAACATCTCCGGGATTCATTTCAGTAACCCGTCCGTCGGCAAATGCGGCTGTCGCACATCCCGACAAAACCATACCAACATGCTCAACACTGCAATAATCCTGACCGACCTCGGGACCAACATCTGCCGACCATTTCCAACCTGGCTGGTACGTGGCGCGCCCGATAGTCATTCCTCCGAGGCTAACGGTTTCGAACTTTCCTTTATCGAAGTGGCTGACGTCATCTGGACGATCAAATCGCTTCAGTATTACGTCATTCATATTGCTGCCTTAATTCCGGCCGGGATTCCTGCAACGCGTTCACTCTAGCTGTTCATTGCCCGCGAGAGCTTCCTTTTCAAGGCCGCCAAATCGTCTTTTGTAGTCTCGGAGGATTCTTCAGCTTTACGCAGCTCCAACAGAGCGGCCTCGACATCGGTGCCAGCCAGCCAGGCCGCCACCGTTGAGACCTGGCTTGAGTTATCACTTGATATAGATTTGGTCTGACCGTCGAGTATCGAAACCCGATGTTTACAGAGGTTTCCAAACTGCCCGGCAGGACATGTGCAAAGCGCGGTCAGACTGTCACCATCTTTTATGAAGGTCAGCTCATACGGTTCCGAAGACGAACCTTTGACGAGAAATACGAGTTGTTCCATTTTCTATCCTGTTTGTTCGAAGGAGATCAGCCTTCATAGTAATCAGCGCGAACACATGCCCCTATGAAATTGCAAATCAAACGTTCTGCATGAATCATCGTTATGTTGCCGACATCATGCATCGGCGCTATTTCGACCAGATCCATACCCAGTACCCGACCCTTATTGACCAATCCGTGAACCAGCTTGCGAAGATCATGCCACGACAGACCCCCGGGAGTCTGAGCCATCACGGCGGGCATGATAGTGGGGTCAACTCCATCCGCATCAATGGTTAGATAGTATGGTCCGCCATCCGGAATTTGACCAATTATTTGATCCATGCCCATATCGTGTACTTCATACGCATCAAATATTTTCGCACCGTAAGCTATCGCGTCATCAACCTCCTGGTCTCGTGCGCTGCCTATCCCTCGCAAGCCGATTTGGACTATTTCACCTATCCATGGCATTTCCGACGCCCTTCTGACGGGACTCGAATACCCTTGCGTCTCTCCGTTTATTTCGTCGCGCCAGTCCAGGTGCGCATCGACATGTATGAGTGTAACGCTCGTATCCAATACTTCCAGTGCTCGCAAAACGGGAATCGGCACCCCGTGATCCCCGCCTAATGTGATTAATGTCGTATCGCGTGCAAATATTTTTCGGGCAGCCTCTTCGGCTCTAACGTAGTGTTGTTGATGGTCATGTCTGTCCGCAGTAACATTTCCACAGTCTACGACCTCAATATTTCGCCCGTCCAGCAATGAACCGCGAAGGTCCCAGTCGTAGTGGTTACGTGAGTAATATATGTCAGCTGCGTTTGTAAATTGCCGGATCCTATCGGGAGCCCGACTCTGATCATTCGCCATAGCTTGAGATTCATATGGCATCCCAAAA
>JBLHLN010000138.1:0-6343 GCA_047620565.1 Woeseiaceae bacterium | reverse complement strand
CACGCTATGGCAACGCTGTGCATTACGGCGATGCGTCGAAGCCTGATCTGCTGCGCGCGGCCGGGGCCGCCCACGCGAAGATTTTTGTCCTGGCGATTGACGACATCGAAGCATCAATGCGAACGGCAGAAACGGTAGCTCGCCATTTTCCGCACCTCACAATTATCGCAAGAGCCAGGAATCGGCGCCACGAATATCATCTGATGGACCTCGGTATTAAGAGCATTTATCGCGAGACGCTGTCGTCAAGCCTGGAGATGTCAGAACAGGTTCTGACCGGGCTGGGCCTTGAGGACAAAGAGGTTTTGAACGTCGTGCAGGCCTTCAGGGAAAAGGATGCGCAGCTGGTTCGCGAACAACACGCCATACAACATGATGAGGAGCAGCTGATTCAGACAGCGAAGGACACTGCACGGGAACTTGAGTTGCTACTCAGAAATGACCGGCAAAATTAACTATGTATGGCAATACGTAGCCGGCATTGCTGCAGCGGGCTAGAATGAACACATGACCTTCATTCCGCAAAGCAATAGTCCCGCCGGGCTCGAATTCGGCCCCCGACGCAAAGAGTTCGGTCTGCAAGAGGCGCTGGCAAAGAACTGGTACGCGGGCAGTCTCTTCAAAACGGCGTGGTTCAACTCGATGTCACTGCTTTTTCCGCTAGGTGAAAAGTTTTTTATCGACAGCGTTTGTCATTTTCAGGAGCACATCGATGACCCGCAGCTTTTGGCTGAAATATCGGCTTTTCGGGCGCAGGAAGCAACGCACCGCGTGCAGCACCAGAAATACAACGAGCTGCTGTGCGAACTTCGTGATTACGACCTTGAGCGTTTTGAGAAAAACGAACGCGAGCGCATGGCCTGGGCCTATCGCGAACTGACGGCACGCAGACGCCTGGCGGGAACGACGGCCAGCGAACATCTGACCGCGATCATGGCGCATGACATGCTGACATCGGACTACCTGCCAGCTGCCGCCGACGCATCTATTGCTGATTTGTGGCTGTGGCACGGCGTAGAAGAAACAGAACACAAAGCGGTTGCATTCGACGTGTACATTGCCGTCGGCGGCACGCTCCGAGAACGCCGCCAGGCCCTCTTGCTCAATACGTTCTTTTTCTTCAAAGATACGTTTCGAAATTTGTGCATCATGCTGCAGAAAGAAGGCAAATTGTGGAGTCTCCGCGAGTGGCTAAGCGGTTTCTGGTTCCTGTTTATCAATCCGGGCATCATTCGAAGATCGTTTGTCCCCTGGTTGCGGTATTTCCGTAAAGATTTTCATCCATGGCAAAACGACAACCGCTATCTTGTCGAAGAGTGGGAAAAACGTCAGTCCGCCAGCTGAATTTTTTTCGCGCCAGCGAAGAAATTTGAAAATGACTGACGAGATCACCAAAAAAGAACAATCCCTCTGGCGCCGCAGCCGGGCATTCCTGCGTGATTCATTGAGTGACAACGAAACTGACTTCACCGTTGGACCTGTTGGTCGTGCGCTGGGATTGCTGGCAATTCCAATGATGCTTGAAATGGGTATGGAGGCCATTTTTGCGGTCGTCGATATCTTGTTCGTCTCCAGGCTCGGCACCAACGCAATCGCGGCCGTCGGCCTGACGGAAGCGTTAATTACTGTCATCTATGCAGTCGCGATCGGCCTGGGGATGGGCGTTACCGCTATGGTGTCGCGGCGCATTGGCGCCGGGGATCAGGAAGGGGCAGCGCAGGTCACTGGCCAGGCAATCTGGGTTGGTGCGCTGCTTGCAATCATGATCGGCGTTAGTGGTGTAAATTACGCAGCCGACCTCCTGCGCATGATGGGTGCCAGCGAAAGTGTTGTCAGCGAAGGCAAGGGCTTCACCGCCATGTTACTTGGCGGCTCTGCGAGCATCCTCTACCTGTTTCTGCTAAACGCGGCGTTTCGCGGCGCCGGCGATGCACCGGTTGCACTGCGTTCGCTGGCGCTTGCCAATGCCATCAATATCATTCTGGACCCGTGCCTGATTTTTGGTCTCGGTCCCTTTCCGGAGATGGGCGTTACCGGTGCAGCCGTTGCGACAACCATTGGCCGCGGTATTGGCGTCGTGTACCTGATGTTCTACCTGTTCAGTGGCAAGGGGCGACTCCGATTCTTGCCGCGCCACCTGCGAATAATTCCATACCTTGCGCGGAGAATGGTACGTATTTCAGCCGGGGGGATTGGCCAGTTCCTTATCGCAACATCCAGTTGGATCGTGATTATGCGTGTTGTGGCCTTGTATGGCAGCGCGCCGATCGCGGCCTATACGATCGCACTAAGGCTGCTGGAATTCGCGTTTTTACCCGCCTGGGGTCTCGGCAACGCCGCCGCGACCCTGGTCGGTCAGAATCTCGGCGCAGGCAAACCGGACAGAGCCGAGAAGTCAGTTTGGCGGGCAGCCCGATACAACACGATATTTATGACCGTCCTGGGCATCATTACGGTGTCATTCGCACCGCAAATCGTATCGTTGTTTTCGACCGATGCTGAGATACTGCGCTATGGCACGCACTGTATGCGCATACTGGGAATCGGGTATCCAATGTACGCTGTGGGTATGATTGTCATCCAGGCGCTGAATGGTGCAGGCGACACAGTTACACCATCGATTCTGAACTTCGTTTGTTTCTGGATCATTCAGATTCCGGCGGCTTACTGGCTTGCAACCAGTGCTGGTCTCGGGCCGGATGGCGTATTTATCGCAATTGTCGTCGCCGAATCGATACTGACTGTACTCGGTGTGCTGGCATTTCGACGCGGCAAGTGGCTTGAACATCAGGTTTAGAGAGGAAAATCCGGGCAGGTCGTATCTGACCCGGTTATAAGGAAACAGAAATGAAAGATCTTTCATCACTTGCCGATATGGCGGAAATATTAGGTGTAATCATCGTCGTCGGCGGTTTGGTTTTTGCGCTGATGCAAATGCGCCAGACACGCCAGCAACGCCGGGAACTCGCGGCCATCGAATTGTTTCGGTTTTTCGGCAATGCGCGGTTTTCGGCGGCTTATAAAAAGATCATGCATTTGCCTGACGGCATCAGCGCCGAGGAGATTCGAAACTCAGCAACCAACCTTGACGATGCGGCCATGCTTATTAGCGCAACAATGGAAAACATTGGCGTTATGACTTTTCAGCGCATTGTGCCGTTCGCTGTAGTGAACAACCTGGTTGGCTCAAGCGTTGTCATTTTGTGGAGCAGGCTTGAACCGTGGGCAACGGCACTGCGCGAGGAGCTGGGATCGCCGTCGGCGTTCGAGTGGTTTCAATGGCTGGCAGAGAGGCTCGCGGAGCAACAGGACGGTGACCTGCAACCTGCATACCTGGCGCACGCATCCTGGGTTCCTTCCAACCTGACCCAGGAAATTTGAGTCGCTTTCGAAGCGTCAGCCGGTCGACATGAAAGACACGCCACTCATCCAGATTGAGAATGCGACGATTTATCGCGGCGACACCTGTGTGTTTGAGAATTTCAGTTTACAAATCGGTCAGCATGAGCCCACAGCTATTCTTGGCCCCAACGGGTCTGGAAAGACCACCCTGCTAAAAGTCATAAACCGTGAAATCTATCCGGCGCGCAAGGAAGGTTCGTCAGTTCGTATTCTTGGCCGGGACCGATGGAATGTCTGGGATTTGCGATCTCATATTGGCATCGTCTCGCACGACTTGCAGATGCGTTATCGGGCCAGGACAACGGGGCTCGATGTCGTCTTATCCGGCTACCTTTCCAGCGTCGGGATTCACGGGCTGCTTGGCAGAAAGATATCGCCGGCGCAGCGTACCCGTGCAACAGAAATCATGGCGGAACTTGGCATAGAGTCGCTCGCCAACACTGATTTACGACACATGTCTACCGGGCAACAAAGACGTTGCCTGCTGGGTCGCGCCCTGGTCCATGATCCGCACACTCTGATTCTGGACGAGCCGACTGCAGGCCTGGATCTGGCTGCCAGCTTTGACTATCTGGCACGTATCCGGCAGCTCGCCAGCGCCGGCAGGAACATTGTCCTGGTCACCCATTTGCTGAACGAGATTCCACCGCACATGCAGCGGGTGATTATGCTGCGGGAAGGAAAAATCGTGGTCGACGGCAACAAGAGCGACGTATTAACAGAGGATAATCTGCGCCGCACATATGACATTGAGGTGAGACTTGCGCACATAGACGGCTATTTTATCGCCTACCCGCCCTAAATCGGCCAGGTCGCAGCCAAACTCCACTATTCGCACCAGCGGCGAATGAAAATCACCGACCGCCGACCGACCAGTTCACAATAATGCCGGCCACCGCTGCGCGGTTTCTGAAAACGTGACGGAATACGAGGCGCCGTCAAACCTACGCTACTAATCTCAGACGATGATTCGACGACTCCTGCCATATTGCATCAGTTCAGCCTGCTTCCTGAGCGCCTGGCCGACGGTTGCTGCCGATAGCGAGGCAGGTGCAGAGGTCGTTACCGGGCTGACCAATACCGGCTTCGGCATGTTCTTCATCGCTACAGCCGCGGCACTATTAACCACCCTGGTATTTCGCGCTTCAGCCACCCAGGTCGCCCGAAAGATCACCGAAAAAATTGGCAAGCGCCGTATCCACCAGATCCTAAGGGCCAAAACCGCCGATGTCCTCGAAGATTTCATTCTGCCTGGCGCATATGGGGGCCTGACGCACATTGACTACGCCATTCTGACCTCCGGCGGTATTCTGTGCATACAGACCAAACACTACAACGGTGTTGTTTTCGGCGATGCGGACGAACCGCAGTGGACCAATGTAGACGGAGTCAACCGGCGCAAATTCCTGAACCCTCTTATTCAGAACGAAGGCCGCACACGGGCCCTGCAAAACACGGTGCCGAAAGTACCGGTGGCCAACCTGGTCGTCTTCACTGGCTCAGTACAGTTCACTTCCACCCTGGAAAAGAACGTTATTCACGTCAAGGACTTGTCGAGCTACATTGCCAAGTTCGTTTTTGGGCCGTGCAAAATCAAAGACTGGGACGCCGTCTGGCTGACAGTCCAATCTGCCGCTTTGACCGACGAAGACTCGCGCAAGGACTTTCACGCACAACTTAGCTTTTCCTGATAGCCGCCGGCAGCGCCCCCAATTCCGCTATAATTTGCTTCCAGTTTCAAACATGGCGCAGAACTATGTCCGAAATTCTCATCGGCTCCCCTGGCGGAGTGCTGGCAGTATTGTGCGGCGTGGCTGCCTTCTGGTTTTTCGTAGAACAGCAAACACAATGGAAAATGTTTCTGTACGTTCCGCCATTGCTGTTTATCTACGCAACGCCGGTGTTCCTGAACAATCTCGACGTTATACCTGCAAGCTCGATCGTTTATTCCGGACTTAGCGCATACGCTTTACCGGTTTTCATCGTGCTTATGCTGATCAAGGTTAACGTACCGGCGGCAGTGAAGGTAATGGGCAAAGGTGTACTGGTAATGCTGATGGGAACCGCCGGCGTTGTCGTTGGTGCCGTTGTGTCGTACTCAATCGTACACCGCTGGCTGGCACCTGACGCCTGGAAAGGATTTGGCACGCTTGCCGGAAGCTGGATCGGTGGCACCGGCAACATGGCGGCGAGCAGCGAGATGCTCGGAACGCCGCCCGAGCAATTTGGACTTGCTGTGCTCGCCGACAACGTCATTTACATTGTGTGGCTGCCCATACTTCTTGCTTCGAAAAATTTTGCAGACCGATTCAACAAATGGGCTAACGTTCACGAAGATCGCATCAGGATGATGGATTCGGCGGCGGAGCTCGTAGCAGAAGAGGAAAGAACACCTTTGATGCGCGAATATATTTATCTCGCCGCTATCGCGATTGGTGTTACCTGGATTGCCGCGGCGCTGGCACCAATACTCTTCAGCGCTACACTCAAAGTTGCGCCGGGCATGGAAGTTGTCTTGTCGCAATCCACCTGGCGCATACTCCTGATCACGACAATTGCTTTGGCGTTGTCGGCGACGCCCGTATCAAATTTGCCGAATGCGACCGCGTTGGGAACGGCAATGATCTACGTTTTTGTAGCCGGCATGGGCGCCAGGGCAACAGTGGCCGGATTCAGCCAGGCGCCGGCGTTCTTACTTGGCGCATTTATCTGGATATTTATTCACGGTGCTTTTTGTCTTTTAGGCGCGAAAATTTTTCGTGTCGACGTACACAGCGTTGCTATCGCATCCGCGGCAAACATTGGAGCTGCGGCGTCGGCTCCCATTGTCGCCGCATTTCATCGACCCAGCCTGGTTCCGGTATCGATACTGATGGCGTTAATCGGCTATGCGTTGGGCAACTACCTGGCGCCGCTTGCCGGACACCTGGCACGCATGGCC
>JBLHLN010000137.1:0-6431 GCA_047620565.1 Woeseiaceae bacterium | reverse complement strand
ATGGCTGGTTAAGTACTTGATTAACGGACCGCACATAGCGGCTAAATCGGTCTTGCAACGGCTCTCGCCAATTGGCTAAACGTTTTTCGGCGTTCATGCATCAAAGAAGGGAATAGGCATTAATACGCCGCCAGCGAGCGGCATTTGGAGCGACCCCTGAAAATTGCCGATACATCCGCTCAGGACATCGAGCTGGCACCGCGAAGTAAGCGGAATAGAAACATCCTGGGCGGCAGTGCCGTACTGGTTCTGCTGGTATTGACCTGGGTCCTCGCGCCTGCGGTCCAGCGCTGGGCCACCGCTACTGTGACGGTGCCGCGGGATCGACTGCGCATTGCTACCGTGGTGCGCGACGACCTGGTACGTGATGTTTCGGTGCAGGGACGTGTGATCGCTGCCATCAGTCCCACTTTGTATGCGACCGCATCCGGCTCAATCACGCTGCACGTAGAGGCAGGAGCGACAGTCGTTGAAGGCCAGGTATTGGCCAATATTGACAGTCCCGCGCTCACTAACCTGCTGCAACAGGCGGAGTCATCGCTGCAACAACAGTCCATGGAGTTGCAACGGCAGAGGATTGAGTCTCGTCAGCTGGCGCTTGATAAACGCAAAGCCGCTGACCTTGCCGACGTCGCGCTGGTCGCAGCCAAGCGTGAAAAGCGGCGTGCAGATCAAGCCAACGCAGTTTCTGTTATTTCTGTTATTGACTACGAAATGGCACAGGACGATTTACGCAATGCGGAACTTGCCTATTCACATGCCGTTGCGGATGCAGACTTGTATGACGAGCGTCTGGCATTCGAAGTCAAGGCAAGTGAACTGCAGCTAGGTGGCCAAAACCTGCTGGTCGATGACCTGCGGCGGCAGGTTGATGAACTGGCAATCCGCTCTCCGGTAAGCGGCATCGTTGGCGATCTCCTGGTGAATCAAAAGGCCGCGGTGTCACGGGACACACCCGTAATGGCAGTGGTCGATCTGTCTCGATTTGAGATAGATGCGCTGGTTCCGGAGAGCTACGCGGACGACCTTGGCATCGGTATGGCTGCAGAAATCATCGTCGGCAATGAGAGATTCGACGGGCAACTCGTGGCGGTGTCCCCGGAAATCGTCAATAGCCAGGTCGCGAGTCGCATCCGCTTTGGCGATCGAATGCCGAAAAACATTCGCCAGAACCAAAGACTGACGACCCGCATATTGATCGAGGAGCGTCCGAATGTGCTGACGCTGCAACGCGGCCAGTTTCTGGAGACCGGTGGTGGAACCGTGGCCTATGTTCTCAACGGCAATGGACAGGCAATAAGAAAACGAATGCAGGTGGGCGCCCGTAGCCTGAGTGCCGTCGAAATCGAGGCCGGTCTGAATGAGGGCGACCAGGTTGTTATTTCAAGTGTTGATCAGTTTCGCGGCGCCGAGTCCGTGCTGATTACAAATTAATCACTGCAGAAACGAAGGAGTCTCAGGTAATGCTGAATATGAAGAGTGTATCAAAGGTATATCGAACGGAATCAATCGAAACGCATGCGCTGCGGGATTTCTCGTTAACTGTGGATGAGGGCGATTTCATCTCCGTCACCGGCCCGTCAGGATCCGGCAAAACGACCTTCCTTAATATTGCTGGCCTGCTGGAGGATTTCAGCGACGGCACCTATGAGCTGGATGGTAAGGATGTGTCGAGACTAAATGACAACGATCGATCGCGTATGCGTAATCAGAAAATCGGTTTCATATTTCAGAGCTTCAACCTCATTCCGGAACTTGATATTTTTGACAACGTTGACGTGCCGTTGCGTTATCGCGGTTTTAATTCTGCTGAAAGAAAAAAACGCATTGATCATGTCATCGAAATGGTCGGGCTCGCGTCGCGCAAGAAGCATTTACCGGCGCAATTGTCGGGTGGGCAACAGCAGCGTGTCGCAATTGCGCGCGCACTGGCTGGCGAGCCAAGATTTTTGCTGGCGGATGAGCCGACTGGAAATCTTGATTCAGAAATGGCCGAAAGTGTCATGCAATTGCTGGAGGAAATTAACGGCAATGGCACAACTATTATCATGGTTACGCATGAGCCAAACCTGGCTGCCCGGGCGAGGCGCAACATTCTTGTTCGCGACGGACGCATAAGCAACCCGGAACCGGACCTGCATCTCGCGGCCAACGGCTAAGGGAGCGGAAAATGATCCGCTACTACATGAAACTCGGGCTGCTGAGTATTGGTCGTAACCCGGTTCTGAGCGCGCTGATGGTTGCTGCAATCGCAACCGGAATTGGTGCGTGCATGACTATAGTCAACATTGACTACATCATGAGCGGTAACCCGATTCCACATCGTTCTGACGTACTGCATCACGTTCAGCTGGACAGTTGGGACCCGTTTGCCTCCGATGATGACTACGATCTGCCGCGACAGGTTACCTATCAGGACGGTACTGCTTTACTTGCCGCCGGCAGGGCGACGCGTCAGGTCCTGAGTTACCGATCGGATCGCGTTGTGCAACCGGAAGACCCGGATCAGCTTCCCTTTACAGTTGATTCGCGCAGCACCAGCGCTGATTTCTTCGCCATGTTCGACACACCATTCCTTTATGGCGGAGGCTGGGATGCGGCGGCGGACAATGATCAGGAACAAGTCGTCGTAATCAATAAGGAAATCAATGAGAGATTGTTTAGCGGCGAAAACCCGGTAGGCCGAAATCTCGTGATGAATGGCGACACCTATCGAGTATCCGGGGTGATCGACACCTGGGAGCCAATGCCGAAATTTTATGACGTCAATAACCAGACATTCGGCGCGGTGGAAGAGGTGTATTTTCCGTTCAGCGTCAGCATCGCCAAAGAGGTGGGCAGCAACGGCAATACCAATTGCTGGAAACCGGTTGACGGTAACGGCTACGAGGCATTCCTCGCCTCCGAATGTATCTGGATGCAATTTTGGGTCGAGTTGCAGGACGCTGAAGAGAAAGCGGATTACCTGGTATTTCTCGATGCCTATGCGGAGTCACAAAAGGCGCTTGGCAGATTTCCACGACCCATCAACAATCGTCTAAGCAACGTAATGGAATGGCTGGAGATCGAAGAAGTCGTTGATGATGACGTCCAGGTTCTGCTTGGGCTTGCAGTGCTATTCCTGATTGTCTGCCTGTTAAACACAATTGGACTCCTGCTGGCCAAAATTATGCGGCGGGCGGGTGACATTTCTTTGCGCAGGGCGCTCGGCGCGTCCCGTCGTGCGGTTTTCGCCCAATATATTGTTGAAGCTGGCCTGATTGGTCTTGGCGGCGGCATTCTGGGTATTGGCATGACCTGGCTCGGGCTGCAGGGTATCAAGTCGCTGTACGGTGAATTTGAATTTATCGCCCAGCTGGTCACTATGGACTGGGTGATGATATTTGCCGCCATCGGCCTTGCGCTGGTGTCCGCGCTGGGTGCTGCAGTGTATCCGACATGGCGAGCCTGCGGCATTCAACCCGCCAGCCAACTTAAAACACTTTGAATCTTGAGATCCGCAGTTAACGCGTGATTATGGAGCAGTAAATGGATATCGGACCAATCTGGCGGGCGCTACTTCGCAACAAGAGCAGCTATGTTCTCATTGCATTGCAGATCGCGTTCACCATGGCATTGATGGTCAATGCTATCGCTATAATTCAGGAACGCTCGCAACTCATGGCGCGACCAAGCGGAGTGGATGAAGACAACATCTTTCAGTTGTACAGCACCAGCTTCGATCCGGAAATGGAACACCAGGTCATGGTGGCCGAAGACCTTGACGCAATTCGAAACTTTCCCGGCGTGGCGAATGCAGTAATGACAAATTCTGTGCCGCTAAGACAGGGTGGCTGGTCGCAATCACTGAGAACAAAACCTGGTGACGATGATGATGGCACAGGTGTTGCTATCTATTTCGTGGACGAGCACGGACTTGATACCTTCGGCGTAAGTCTTGTTGCCGGCAGAAATTTTACTGCCACGGAAGTTGACTGGTTCAGCGACGACGGACCCAAGTGGCCTGGCGCAGCCATATTGACGCGCGCAATGGTTGCGGAACTGTATCCGGACATTGAACCGGAGCAGGCTGTTGGCACGGTCGCCTATATCGAAAATAATCTGCCAATAACAATCGTTGGTGTAATGGACCGCATGCAGGCGCCGTGGAAAGGCTGGTCGGGCGTCGAACGGTCAATGCTGATACCGATGAAACGGGGCGAAGGGTTCGCTCGCTATGTTATACGCACGGAACCCGGGATGCGCGACAAGGTAATCCCCGAGATAGAGGACTTGCTGGCGCGCAGCAACACGAGTCGAATAGTTGATGGCACGTCGACTATGACGGATATCCGACATCGCGCCTACCTGGACGACTCGGCCATGATCAAGCTGCTGGTATTTATCGTCAGCTTGTTAACCGCCATTACCAGTCTTGGCATTGTTGGACTCGCAAGTTTCAGCGTTGCCCGACGAACCAAACAAATTGGCACGCGACGCGCGCTGGGTGCAACGCGCCCGGCGATTCTGCGCTACTTCATGTTGGAGAATTTCCTGATTAGTTCTGTTGGCGTTGTCGCTGGCGCCATCCTTGCTGTTGCTCTGAACATGTGGATGGTGCAGGCATTCGATTTGACGCCGATTTCCTGGTACATCATTCCAGCTGCGATGTTTGTATTGTGGACTGTCGGGCAATTTGCCGTGTATGGGCCGGCGCGCCGTGCGAGTCGTGTATCGCCTGCAATCGCAACCCGGTCGGTCTAGTCAGAGACGATATTATTCCTGTAATTTTTGTATTACGGTGACGGGTGACGTCGGCCTTGGACAGCAATCCTTGGCCAGCATTTGAATTCGCACGGAGCGATACGACATGTACAGCGCAGCCTTCATTTTTCGCCCGGGAAAATATGACGATGAATTTCATCGCCTGAATGGCCTGATTGATGCGGCCGCAAAGTCGAACCCTGGCTTCCTCGGTGCGGAAACCTGGAAATCTACGGATGGCAAGACGCTGAATGCGACCTACTACTGGAAGTCGCTGGAAGAACTGAAGGTGTTTTCACAGCACCCAAGCCACCTGGAAGCGAAAAAACAATATAGCCGCTGGTATGACGGCTATCACATCGTCATCTCGGAAGTTCTGAAGTCCTACGGGGACGACGCCATCGATCACATCACGCCGAACGGCCGAACTAGTCGGACGTGAGTCCGGCAAGTTCAGCAGGTGTCGTCTTCAGTGCCTCGGCCACCATATTGAAATAGTCCAGCTCCAGGACGCTGACGGCCGTGTCGCTTTTTATGACTTCCGCAAGCAGATGGACAATAGCAACCCTGTCTGTATTGGTCAGCTTGTGGCCGGCACTGGTCAGGTATTTCTTGATTGGCGTCGATTCATATAATTCTGTGCGTGCAGCTTTGCGTACGTCCTGTTCGCTTAGCTCGATGCCGGTTTCACGTTGGACAATTTCCTGAATTGTTGTGATTTCGACACTTTGAACGTTCGAATCGGAGCTGGCGGCACGGGCCAGCGTCATCAACAGCGCTTCTTTGAAAAGGTGTTGCTCCTGCTCCGGATCGAGTTCCTTACCACCGAAGATGTGAAGGATGTTGCTCAGGTCTGCGATGCTCATATTGCGGCTCTTTTGTTATGGTTTGACAACCGCCTCAACGGCGAAGAAAAACAGTATATACAGAAATGTTTGCGAATGGTCTATCCAGGTGCATCAGGAAGCAGGTCATGCCTGGCCTCACTCTCCTGACGCCATTCAAAGACATTTAGCTCAATAAAGACGAATGCAACGAGCCACAGGAATGCGTCCCAGAAATCGATAAAATCCCCTTTGACTCCCCAGTACACCGCCGCAATTAATAAAATTGAATAGAGCAGGTATTTGCTAAGGTTGCTGACACGCAGGGCGGTGCCGGCCAATCGGCCTCGTTCCTGCAGGCGGACGTCAATTTCCAGCACGATAACCACCAGAATCCAGACTCCGGCATTTATAACATCGACCCAGGCAAGGCGAATGATCTCCGTGAGTCCGGCCTGATCTGCAATGGCGGTCAGTCCGGGCAATTGCAGGAATGCGCCAGCGCTCGACATTTCTGCACAATTGGCGGCGGTGAGAATCGTGTACTCATCGAGGTCGATCGCGTACGCCCAACTACCATCGACCACCGAACAAATATCGGCGACGCCCGCAAGCGGTGTCGCGCCGAGCAGGAATAATAATTTGACGATGTAACCGTAAAACGCGTAGACAATAAACGTAAAGCAAAATGCACGCAGTCCATGCAGGGTCCAGGTGACACGCGGCGTAAATTGTTCGTCGTCCAGAACATAGGTTTCGAGTTCGAACATGAGTAACAAAACAACCCAGGCAGCTGTATCGATGCTGGCAGCAAATGCTTCGATAATGTCTGCCAGGCCCATGCCGCCGGCGAACCTGTGTGGA
>JBLHLN010000136.1:0-6441 GCA_047620565.1 Woeseiaceae bacterium | reverse complement strand
GAACCTGAATTATTGAATAGCTATTCTAATATGCTTCAAAACATGGTCGACACGCCGGGCTGGAAGGCTTTCTGGGAGGATCGAAAGAGCACCTTTTCACCGATGACCCAGGAATATATTGAGGGATTAAATCAACGGGGACCAGACCGACCCTTTCGACCACTCGGTGTGTCCTAACTGCAGACAGACTAATACATACGTCGATGCCGCGACGAACATAGTGGCGTTCGCCGCATTGAGTTAGGCGGTGTAATCCGGAAAAACGTCGTTCTACCATTAGCGAACGTCCGCTTCTGGCCGAAAGCAGCCGCTCAGGTGCTAGTATTTGGTACTTACTCAGCGGCTGCTTTTGACCCAAAGCGGACTTATGCGGCGTCATTGTACATTTACGTAAGTTAAGGTCTTTTGCCGTCTATTGGTAGAGTGATCGGGCGGCAATTACTAATCGACATGATTTGGCAAAAACTAAAACTCAATTGGTCCAACGCAATTGGTGAACTTGTCATCATTGTTGTCGGCGTATTGATTGCATTAGCAATCGATCAATGGAATGCCAACCGATTGGAGCGACTTGAAGAAGTTAATGCCGTATCAAGAATCATTATTGACCTCCAAACTGACCTCGACGACTTCGCTTTTCGCTTGGAGTCCGTTTCGGCAAAAGAGCAGAGCCTATTACGCGTTAAGGCTGCTCTGGAACAAGACATCGAATCGGAACCTGTACAGTTCTTGACTGACATTATTGTTGGTTCAGATATTGGCTGGAATCAAGGATTTGCCCAACGATCGACATACGACAATCTCATGGCATCGGGGCAATTGAGTATCATTCAGAAGGCCGATATTCGAGCCAAAATATCAAGTTACTACCGCCTGTATGAGGACGAGCATATCCGGATCGAGGAACGTGAGACCGGATATCCGGCGCTATCGTATCAATTAGTACCGCGTCGCGGACTAGAAAAGTTGAGTGACGAGATAACTCTTGAAAGGACGCTGGACCCCAATCTTTCCGAGCGGCAATTGCTTGATCTAGTTCATTTGGTCCGATCCAGTTCTATCTCCAATCAGGTAACAGCGGAACTCAATTTGGCCCGTTTCATTCGGGAAGTAGAGTTGGTCCTGCAGTGGCAGGCGAAAAACCTAGTCGGAGAATTAGAAGGTTATCTAGATCAGTTTGAGTAAAGCAGAAATGTCTGCTTCTGGCCGAAAGCAGTCGCTCAGATTCGTTAAATTGATCACTTTGGAACTGTCCGCTTTTCCCAAAAGCAGCCACTCGGATTGAGTGGCGAGTGTCCGGTATACCCCGAAAGCAGCCACTCAGATGTTAGTATTTAATCTGTTTTGAGAGGCTGCTTTTGACCCAAAGCGGACGTCGGGTCATTCGAGATTCACAATCGTCGTCTCAATCGCCAAAACTGTCTCCGGAGATATTTAATGACACTTCAGGATTGGGGCTCAATTGGCGAGTTAGTTGGAGGCGTCGCAATTATTGTATCGCTGCTGTATGTCGGCCTTCAGATTCGGCAAGGTACGAAGGCAACTCAAGCAGCAACGAATCAGGCATTCAGCGCCCAGTATTCGCAGCAAATCCTTCAGATCACTCGAGAGGACATACGGGATATTTTTCGGCTGGGTCTCGGTGGGCTTCAGAACCTAAACGAAGGTGAGCAAGCAGCGTTTATGGCACTCATGGGTTCAATTACGCGTATGTGGGAGACCTTCTTCTTTGAAAGGCGCGATGGCCGATTTGACTCCAATATGTATGACGCATGGATGGTTCAGCTAATTGATCTGCATGGCAATACTGGTGTCCAAGAGTATTGGTCTATTCGGAAGCATCAGTTTACGCCGGAATTTGTCACATACCTCGATCAAGCACTCGCTGCTGTGGCACCAAAAGATATGTATCCAGATCAGCACTGATCGAAGCAGAATACAGAGAACTATGGCACTTCGGCTCGAATCTATGAAACTGGTCAATTACGTCCGCTTCTGGCCGAAAGCAGCCGCTCAGATGTTAAAGTGCTGAGAGGCCGCTTTTGACCCAAAGCAGCCACCGGCTATAGCTGACTCACAAAAACTACTTGGATGATCGTGTCAGACTCATCAACGCAACCAAGAACCGTATCAGCAGCGATTTTATTGCTCGGATTAAGCGCGATGTACTCGATAGTGGTCGAGATATGGTCTGCGCCGTTTTTATTCGTCGAAGCGCGGGGACTGCCATTCGTTGTCGGGCTTGTTGCCGGAGTTTTGGCTTTCTACGCATTTTACGGGTGGCTCATATACAAAACATGGCAAGGCGTTAACGCTGCCCGGTACTCTCTAATCGCGTTGATCGTCGTTGGAATTTCAATTCACGTGATATTAGCTTTAACCCCCGCCGGCGAGCTGTTTGGCCCTATATATATTACTGCTATGCTGGACGGCCTGCGGGTTATTGCTGTGGTCTTGCTAGTCGTCTCGCCGCGTGCCTATTGGAGGCAAAGCCTGGGCGATTGACAAATTTATACTATGTCTGCTTTTGACCCAAAGCGGACGCCCAACACCATTGCAATGGATCCTCATGCAAGCAATGCTCCTCAAGCGAATCGTGTCACTGCAGGATAATCCTGAACCCCTGACGCCTGCCGATCTTCCGATTCCCGAACCGGCGCCCGACGAAGTTTTGATAAGAGTCAATGCTTGTGGTGTTTGCCACACCGAGTTGGATGAGATCGAAGGCCGAACACCGCCACCCGTATTGCCGATAATTCCAGGTCATGAAGTCATCGGGCGAGTTGCCGAAACAGGTGCTCGTGTTCTGAAATTTGAAATCGGCGATCGTGTCGGTGTGGGATGGATTTTTAAATCAACCGGCGACCATAATGAAAACATCAGCAAAAAGTTTGTTGCTACCGGCCGTGATGCGAACGGTGGCTATGCTGAGTACATGACGGTGCATGAGCGATACGCATATCGTATTCCCAACTGTTTTACTGACTACGAAGCTGCGCCGCTGTTATGTGCCGGCAGTGTTGGCTATCGGGCACTCAATCTCACCAACCTGCGAAACGGGGACATTTTGGGCTTGACAGGCTTCGGCGGATCCGGCCATTTGGTTTTGCAGTTGGCCCGGTATCTGTACCCAGAGTCCCCTATTTACGTTTTTGCTCGCAGCCCCAAAGAGCGCGAATTCGCAATTGAACTAGGCGCGTCATGGGCAGGCCACACAGATGACAAACCACCTGAGCAGCCGCACGCGATGATCGATACAACACCGGCGTGGCGTCCGGTTCTCGGTGCCTTGAAATGCCTGCGCCCTGGTGGGCGACTCGTTATCAATGCAATTCGTAAAGAAAACGGGGACAAATCTCTGATGGCCGAAATCGATTATTCGGATCACCTTTGGCAGGAGAAAGAACTTAAAACGGTCGCCAATGTTACGAGCCATGACATCAAGGCTCTCCTTAAGATCGCTGCCGCGGCGGGAATTCGGCCAGAGGTACAGGTGTACCCGCTTGACCAAGCTAACAAAGCATTATGCGAGCTGCATGCCGGTCACGTAAGAGGCGCAAAAGTTCTTGCGATCGGCGACAGTGTACGCAAATGCTGATGTCTGCTTCTGGCCGAAAGCGGACGTCGCATATTATTGGCTTAAACGATCCTGGTGCCAGGTACGTCCAATTACAGAGCCATCAAGCTGCTCTGTGGCGATTGACACGACGGACTAACAGGAGAAGCATGTCAACGTGAAAAAAACCTCTAAACCGAATAACGCTCCAACAAGTTTCAGTGCGGGTTTTATGTTTGCCGCAAACGCATGTTTGATTGTGTACTTGTCAACGAGCACTATCGTCAATTCTTCTGAACCCAATGATATGAATCAGTTTATGACTGACGGCGTACTGATTTCCCGTGAAGATCCGTCGCTGGCAATTGACGTTGCAGATGAATTTGAGTTCGTAGGTCGACATCTGTTCACTATTCGAGATGTGGCTGCCGGCGAGCGGTTCGTTTTTGTTCAGGCTGAGGATCACCAAGTTCAAAAACTATTGATGGTGCAGTTTGAGGGCTTTCTGCCCGGGATCGACAATTTCTATAGATACGATTTGTCCGGAATGCCCGTGGTCGCAAATTACCCGTTCCGTAGCAACGGGTACGCATTCAATATTGTCGAGGCCATTATCGCCAATCCCAAGAGCGAGTCTGCGGCAACGTACCCGTTCCTGGAGTCGAAAGGGTATTCAGTTCCGGAAGAGTTGATGATGTGGCGATCCTTGACGGTGGCCGACGAAGCTCGTAGCAAAGAAATGATTATTTTCTATCTTGAAGACGTCAAATCTGCCGGATTGACTCTCGCTGACTTGTACGTTGATGACTCTGAAACGGATGTGTGGATTAACATTCAAAGAGACTTGGAATTTCGAGCAAACGACGCGTTTCGCATAACAGAGTTGGATGATTCGAGCCGCCCGATTCAGTCGGGATGGTCGTCAATCCCGAATCAGTTCATGAAATAGAGCGCTCTTGAGTGAAAGTCGTCTTTTCTTGGCGTCGCCTTAATTTGAATGGCCGCTTTTGACCCAAAGCGGACGATCGCTATTTGATGAGTTCGCGAACCATTGCGGTGTCGACGTGTTGCAAGAAAGCGATAGCCTTACCGTCCGCTAACGTCCACACGTGCGCCATTCGTACTTCACAGGGATCACCGGATTCCTTGTGATTCCAGGTGTATTTGCCATCTGCAATGACCGTGTCTCCATCCGCAACGAGTCTATCGACGACGACCGCCCAATCGTTGCTAAACTCATTGAGGCGCATGAATACGTTCGCGACCACCGCCTGAGGACCAATGTAGGTGCCGGCCAGCGGGAAGCCAGCGGCCTCCGTCCATGAAATGTTGTCATCGAATCTAGCGACAACAGCGGGAACGTCCCCGCTTGCGAAGTTTTGATAAAGCCCTTGAATGATCTCTTTGTTAGTCACCTGAGTTTCCTTACGATTTTTTGCCGTCGGAGTGTTTGTCATTATATCGCAGGATTTTGCCGTGGACTGCGTGGATCGCAGCGGCCGCTTCTGGCCGAAAGCAGCCGCTGGAAACCCCGGATAGTCGGAATGGCGAGTGTCCGCTTTACCCCGAAAGCAGCCGCTGAGCTAGAATGAGGCTGAGTGGCTGCTTTTGAACCAAAGCGGACACCGAGCATTCACGAAAATTGGAGCCAATTGACCCACAAAACGTATGCTGGTCATGTTGACTGGTCGGAGAATTATTGGTGGCTAAACTGAATTTGCAGAAATGGTCTGCGATCGCAGAGATAATAAGCAGCATTGCTGTTTTGGCAACACTCGTATTTTTGGTGTATGAGCTTCGACAGAATACTGATGCCGTAAAGGCCAGCACGTATCAGGATATGAATGCCGTGATAAGTGAACTCAACGGGCTGTTCCTTGCGAATCCAGAGGTTTCAGAGTTCATCGCGAGAACAGCCGCCGCTGGGGGTGAGCTTGCCCCCCACGACGCGATACGTCTGCGAGCATTCATCTCGTCGCAGTATCGCCATGCTGACAATGTCTACTTTCAGTATCAAATCGGGACGCTTAACAGACGCCAAATGGAGTCGCTGCTCCATCCTCTGGTATTGAACTTCCAACGTCGAGGCAGGCTGCGCGCAGAGTGGGAAACTGGCGCAGACAAGTCGCTTTTAAGTCCCGATCTAGTGGGCTACCTGGACAATGAAATCAGTAAGCTAGACCAGCAGTAGTACGACGATGGCAACTGCACTTGGTTGGTTTATTTAGTCGATCCCGATGTCCGCTTTTGCCCCAAAGCGGACATCATTGAAAATGCGATAGTTGAAGCAATAACAATTAAGGAGCGCCAATGATGTTGCGATTTCTTTCAGGTCCAGCCCTATTGATTCTGATTTCTTGCTCGCCGAGCAGCGAGACGCCAGAACAGACACACCAATCAGACGCAACTACAGAGCTCACAGCATTAGCAGATTATCTGTTCGTATGGGCGCGGGACAAGGAAGGCGAGCAAACTGATTTCTTCTCCGTCTTTAACGTGGACCCCGGATCCGAGCAGTATGGTCAATTGGTTTCGACCGTTCCGATGGGCGTAGTCGCGAACGCTCATCACACGGAGCACTTCATGTCAGAGGGTAACCGCCTGTTCATGAACGGCTTCATGAGCGGCAACAGCTTTGTAGTCAACGTGACCAATCCGCAAGCCCCGGTTATCGACGCGCATTTCACTAAAGCCGGGCCATATACGTACCCGCACAGCTTCGAGCGCTTGCCCAATGGTAACGTGCTGGCTACATTTCAGAACAAGGGCGCGCCGGACTCGAGCGCCGGAGGGCTGGTAGAACTCGATCCGCTGGGCATATTTTTGCGCGGAACCGACGCCGCCGACGCAGTCGATCCGGAACTCCGACCCTACAGTTTGGCACC
>JBLHLN010000135.1:0-6518 GCA_047620565.1 Woeseiaceae bacterium | reverse complement strand
CCAAAATCTGCTGCTGAACCTGATTCACTTCGGCCGCAAGGCCATTGTTCCAGTCACCGAGAACGCTTTCGTGTTGCTTTTGTTCACGTTGCTGCTTGAGCTGTTCAGCAAATTTCGCCAGTTTACTTTGACAACGTCCGGACAGGCCACGTAGCTGAAAGTGTACAACCACATTGTGGGCCCATTGCGGGTCAGCCAGCAATCCCTCCAGGTGGTCGAGTTGCTGCTGCACTCTTACCGTTTGCCCTTCCTGCTTTTTGATCTTGTCCTGCAGCCGGAACTGCTCCTTGCGCATACCGGCAAATTCCTTTTTAAGCTCGGCACGGCTCCAGTACAGGTCCATCAGCTTTTCGCTGTCCTGTTCCTTTTCCGCCGAATTTCCGAAAATTGCCGTCAAGCTCGACAAATCACTTTCCTTTTACATAATCCATGCCTGCAAGACGTCCCGGGTGGAACGCCTGCCAGGGGGATAATGACAATTTGACGAAATACGATCCTTGATTGAATCGACAGTTTTACAGCTAAGTGGAGAATAATCGTCGCCGGGTCTGGCAACGTCTTGCAACGATAAGCGGGCCTGCTTATCGCTCCAGCCTATTGTTCGAGCCTACTGCTCGAGCCTATTGCTCAAGAATCAGATGCCCCTGATCCATGAGGTATTCCAGCCATTTGTTGAGAACAATGTTTTGTCGCCAGCGAGCATTTAGCTCATGGCGATGCGCGCGCGTTAGCCGACGAAATTCGGCGTGGCGGTGTTCCCCACAAAAACTCATCGCCTCGGCCAGGCGGCCATCGAGATACACACGAACTTTCATGTCCGGGTCCGCTATGCGTACGCCGTCATCGACAAAAAAATATGACAATGACAAAGTAATCGTATAGCGAGAGCGTTCGAGTATTTCCAAATGTAAATCACAGTCTCCAGCAACCCTCGATCGGTAATAACCATCAAGGCGATTTAATTCGGGAATGAGTTGTTGCAGTCGTATGAAATTGCTTTCATAGAGAGACATCAAGCCAGCGAAACTTTTTGGCTTGATAATTGTTTGCGGAACAAGTTGGTAATCGAGCAACATACAGTCGAATATAGCACAACGATTCGGCTACAAACCGCATGCAAATTTGATTCCAGTTTCGGAGTTTTTTGATTATTTTTTAGGGTCGAACTCTTCGTTCGACACCTGTATTATTGAGAATCCTGCTCGCGATTTCCTCGATCGAGAATTCCGTCGTATCAACGTTGGGTATGTCGTATTTCTTGAAGATTTTTTGCGCTTCACGCAATTCGTAACGAACCTGTTGCGCGGATGAATATTTTCCGAGCGCCCTCCTTTCCTTTCTGATTTGTTGTAGCCGTGTCGGTGCGATCGTCAAACCAAATAGTCGCTGACGCTGTTTCACCAGGATGTCCGGCAACGTGCCACTATCAAATTCTTCATCAGTCAATGGAAAGTTTGCGGCATATACGCCGTATTGAAGAGCGAGATAAAGGCAAGTGGGCGTTTTTCCAGAGCGTGAAACGCCAACAAGGATAACGTCGGCCATTTCGTAATTTCGCGTTATTCCTCCATCATCATTCGCCAGCGCAAAATTGGTGGCCTCGATACGCTTCATATAGCTTTCAATATCACTCATGCCATGTGCACGACCTGCAGTGTGGGTAGATTTCTGCTGCAGCTCTTTTTCCAGTGGCTCCAGGAATACGTCGAATATGTCGAGATGCAAACCGTTCGCCGTACGCACAACCGATCTGAATTCATCCTGTACAAGCGTGGAGAAAACGATGGGCCTTACGTCTGCTTCATCGGCAGCTGAATTTATTTTTTGTACCGCTTCGTGTGCCTTGTCATCACTATCTATAAATGGCAAAGTCACTTGCCGAAATTCCTGACCGTCGAACTGAGTCAAGAGGCTGTGGCCAAGCGTCTCAGCGGTGACACCGGTCTGATCTGACAGGAAAAAAACAGTTCTTGAAGTCATATGAATATATTCCAGGACATGTGCAACTACAGTCGCAATATCGAACGCGTCGTTTTTGTATGTGTTGATTGTCCAGTTCCTCGTCAGTAAAACAAGGGAGCAGATTTTGCAGCCAAACGTGATCAATTTCGACAAGCTAGGCATGGGTGACGTTGAAATTGTCGGTGGGAAAAATGCGTCACTCGGCGAGATGATTTGTAACCTGAGCGGGCTGGGTGTTGATGTACCTGGCGGCTTCGCGACGACATCCAGCGCCTACCGCGAATTCCTGGGTACTGACGAACTTGATACGCGAATCAATGAATTGCTGGATGATCTCGACGTAGACGACATTCCGGCGCTAACGCATGCCGGCAAGACCATTCGCGACTGGATTATAGAGACTCCCCTGCCGGAGAACCTGATGCGGGACATCCGCAGCGCCTGGGACGAGATGTCGGCCGGCCGGGATATCGCAGTTGCAGTTCGCTCATCGGCGACTGCGGAAGACCTCCCCGATGCCTCTTTTGCAGGCCAGCAGGAGACTTTCCTGAATGTTCGCGGCATTGATCATCTGATTGACGCCCTGCACCAGGTATTTGCCTCCCTATTCAACGATCGCGCCATTGCGTATCGGGTACACCAGGGTTTTGAGCATGCCCAGGTCGCTCTGTCTGTCGGTGTCCAGCACATGGTCCGCAGCGATATTGGGGCGGCGGGAGTCATTTTCACACTGGATACCGAGTCGGGATTCAGGGACGCCGTGTTTATTACAGCATCCTACGGCCTCGGCGAGACCGTCGTACAGGGCGCGGTCAATCCAGATGAGTTCTACGTATACAAACCGGCGCTGGCTAAAGGCAAACACGCGATTCTGCGTAAAAATCTTGGTAGCAAAGCGATCAAGATGATTTACAGCGACGATCCGCGACCCGGCAAAACTGTGGATACAGTGGACGTCGATCTTGCCGAGAGCATGCGCTTTTCCCTCAGCGATGTCGAAATCACTGCCCTGGCGAAAACGGCCGTTGCGATCGAAGAACACTACAAGCGTCCTATGGACATTGAATGGGGCAAGGACGGGGACGACGGCAAAATCTACATACTGCAGGCGCGGCCAGAGACAGTACAAAGCCGTAGCGGCAAGATCATCGAACGTTTTACGCTGAAAGATCGCTCGAATATTATTTGTTCCGGCCGCAGTATTGGACAAAAAATCGGCCAGGGCACGGCCAAGGTAATTCGTGATGTCAGCGAAATGGATCGAATTCAGCCCGGCGACGTCTTGATATCCGACATGACAGACCCGGACTGGGAGCCTGTCATGAAACGAGCGGCGGCGATCGTGACCAATCGGGGTGGCAGAACCTGTCATGCCGCAATTATTGCTCGCGAGCTCGGCGTACCAGCAGTTGTGGGATGCGGCAACGCGACCACTACCATTGAAGATGGCGCCGAAGTCACTGTCAGCTGCGCTGAAGGCGACGAAGGTTTCATTTATGACGGTCGACTGGAGTTCGATGAAACGCAGATCGAAGTCGACTCCTTGCCCGAAATTCCGGTCAAAATCATGATGAACGTCGGCAATCCCGATCGGGCATTCGATTTCGCCAATATTCCTAACCATGGCGTGGGGCTGGCCCGACTGGAATTCATCATTAACCGCATGATTGGTGTGCATCCCAATGCATTGCTGGAGTATGACAATCTGGACAAGGATACTCGCAGCGCCATCGACGAACAGATGGCCGGCTACGATGATCCGGTTTCGTTTTTTGTCGACAAACTGGCGGAAGGGGTCGCAACCATTGCGGCCGCGTTCGCACCCGAGCCCGTAATTGTCCGCATGTCCGACTTCAAATCCAACGAATACGCAAACCTGATCGGTGGCGAAAAATATGAACCCACCGAGGAAAATCCGATGCTGGGTTTTCGTGGTGCGGCGAGATATGTATCAAAAGCCTTTCGGCCCTGTTTTGAGCTGGAATGCGCTGCACTCAGGAAAGTTCGTAATGACATGGGGCTAACCAACGTCCAGATCATGATTCCGTTCGTGCGAACCGTTGCCCAGGGAAAGCAGACTGTTGAGTTGCTGGCTGAGAACGGGCTAAAGCGCGGAGAAAACGATCTGAAAATTATCATGATGTCAGAACTGCCAAGCAACGCCCTCCTCGCTAACGAATTTCTTGAGCACTTTGATGGTATGTCTATCGGCTCAAATGATATGACTCAATTGACGCTGGGTCTGGACCGGGATTCCGAGCTCGTTGCCGATCTTTTCGATGAGAGAGATGCTGCCGTTCTCGCCATGCTGTCGATGACCATCAAGGCCTGCCTCGAGAAAGGAAAATATGTGGGTATTTGCGGGCAGGGACCGTCTGATCACCCCGACCTTGCGCGCTGGCTGGTCGACCAGGGCATAGAAAGTATGTCCCTGAACCCTGACAGCGTTATTGAAACCTGGATGTTTATCGCGGGCGAAAAATTCTGAGCTACATTCTCCGCCAGCTCAAAAGCTATCGTAACGAGAACGCTTTTGAAACTTCATGCGTGGCAGGATCAATCCCAGCAAAATGCCTCCAAGTAGCACCAGCGAGCCTGTAATAAACCAGTTTCGCGTGGTCTGACCCTGCAGCTGCTCATTTTCCTGCTCCAGGATGCTGACATTGATTTCTGTATCGGTTAGCTGTTGTTGCAGGCTCTTGTTTTGCCCGTCGATCGCCAACGTGTTGGCTGCCGTGGTCTTGATATCCTCGAGATCGGCTTCGAGAGTCGCCTTGTCTCGTTCCAGCGCAGCAATCTGGCGTGTTGCCTCATTATATTCGCCGCGAATCGCCGCCAGCTGCGACTCCAGCGAGGATCCGTCAGCCGCCGCACTGGTCAATTGCTGAGTCAGCGTCGTCAGCTGCTCGCGGGCTGATGCTTCCGACATGAGGTAGCGGCTAAGGACCCAGCCTTCAGTGCCCGCATTGGTACGAACCTGCGCATAGCCGCTGCCGTCATCCGCTTCAATCACCTGGAGTTCGGTGCCACTTTCGACCATCAACTGGATAGCGTTGCTCGTGCTCGGACCGGTGCGCAGCGTCACCTCGAACACATCACTGACCCACACCGACTGCGCCATAGCGGTATTTGATACGGCCATTGTCGCAATCAGCAGGCAAAGTACAGGCAGAAAACAGAATCTATTCATCACAAAATATCGCTTGGTTTTGACGCCGCCAACTATATGCCATGAAGAATTCCGGCACCAGAAAAAATGCACTCAGCCAAAGAGTCCTGAAACATGCCGTGCCAGCCGCTCAATTCTTCGATCCACGCAAATCATCGATATTATTCTCCCAGTTTTGCCCGTCAAATGGCTTACTGACACAGGAATCGACAGTATCAAGATCAATACAGCGGGCATTGACGCTGATGCCATCGGGATGAGAACGCGGCACATACCAGGATTTGACACCGCAGTGACTGCAAAAATGGTGCTTTGCGACACCGGTATTAAAAGTATAGGTGGTCAAATCATCCTCACCTTTCAATAACTTAAAGCGCTCTTTCGGCACGATCAGGTGCAGGTACCCGCCCATGGCACATATGCTGCAGTTGCACTCGCTGAGCTGCAAATCCGCCGGTGCACTCACCTCAAAGCGAACACGACCACAATGACAACCACCTTTGTGTATAACAGCCCGACTATTAGGCATTGGCATTGATTTATTCCTGTGCTTTTGTCCAGATTACAATCTGGTTGTTGGCGGGCATGGCATAGTTGCGCAACCTTTGCATATCATTGTCCTTCGCTAAATCGTCAAGATCCCTGATGTCGCGAATCCCCATCTGCGGATTTTGTCCTCTCAACGACAAATCAAACTGTTCATTGCTGGGACTTGTAAATTCTCCGTCCTCGTTGAACGGGCCATACAAGCAAAAAACACCGTTGGGCTGAAGACAATGTGCCACAACCTCAAACATGCGCCGAACTGCCGCAAAGCTCATGATATGCGCTGTATTTGCGGAAAATACAGCATCAAATTTCGTATCGGGGCGCGCTGACGAGAGAACGTCCAGCTCGATTGGCGACCGCACGTTGAGTAAGCCGGAATCATCGACCCATGTAGTTATGCCTGCAATATTTTCGGCCCGGTCACTCGTGTGCCAAACCAGGTTTTCAAGCTCACGGGCAAAATAAACCGCGTGTTGTCCGGTTCCGGAACCGATCTCAAGGACGCTGCGAGCCGTTGCAAATTCGCTTCGAAGAACATCGAGAATAGGCTGGCTGTTTCTACCCGTTGCGGGCGCATTCGGCTTATCTGTCATTAATTCACTGATATCACGTTTGGATCGAACAGTTTGTCCCTGTAATGCTCGAGCTCCGCAATCGAATCGCGAATGTCGTCCAGTGCGCGGTGTGAGGACTCCTTCTGCAACGACGCAGCTACATCCGGGGCCCAATTTTGCGCAAGAATCTTGAGCGTGCTGACGTCAAGATTTCGATAATGAAAAAATTCCTCAAGTTGCGGCATCTGGCGCGCCAGAAATCGCCTGTCCTGGCAAATGCTGTT
>JBLHLN010000134.1:0-6541 GCA_047620565.1 Woeseiaceae bacterium | reverse complement strand
AATCATCATCACACCAATGATTCCATAATCAGAGGTGTCCAAATAACTGGTGTAAATAGGGATGAAAAAAAAGGCAATCCCTTTTTCCATAAGGTTTCCTATGGAATACATTCCTCCGAGGTAAACTAGTTTTTTTATTTTTTTCATTGGCTACAAAAAAATTACGCCATCGATAAAATGTTCATTGAGCATATCCACGTATTTGGACTGGCAAACAAACTGTGTGCCCACACATCTCCGCCGCACTCGATCTCGGCCACAGCGTCAACTGTCAAAAAGCCTTGCGGCTCATTGCCAGTATTCCAGCACTACTAATCTCCAACTAATGCGGGGCATGGAAGTTCTACCTAAAACATTTGAGACTTTTGGCCGCGTTACAATAACATCCGTTAAGGGCATGTTCTTATCGAAGATGAACCTCCCCATTATGACGCGCCCCGCATGATGACCCCACCCCTAAAGTGAGAGCCGGTCCTCATTTTTGCGTAGCCGATGCCGGCATGACCAGGGGTTGATAGTTTGCGGTGCCGGCGGCCGTTAGCCGAGTGAGCTTTGCGGCGATGCAATTTGGGCAACGGTGGCCAGTTAAAAAAATGTTGTAGAGTCAACCACTTAAGGTTCTGAAAATCTGCGTGTCGGTGCTTCGATTGAACTGAAACGGTCAAGGCCGGTCCTTACCCACTGGGCAAACTCACTCCGTTTATCTGCGCTGAATTGTTTTGCTAATTGATCCGCGCCTGGGCAGCATTTCAATTCAGTCAGTTAGGTCCAACTAGGGCAACGCATATTGGACCGCCTCGCCGCCGAGCGCCCACTTTGGTGCGTTATCCATGATCACCATAAGCCTCGGTAAACGATACAGCTCCCGACGATTATCAATTACGGGATCCTTGGCGTTCCTGGGTCATGATAAGAAGTGTGGCTGCCGATTTTCGAAGCATTTCAAACCTGGCTCATGAAGGAGCTAGATGTTCGCTTGATTGTGAAGCGCCAATTACTGGTTGGAACATGCGGCGGTATTGACTGGGCGTCAGCCCGGTTAGTCGTTTGAACAGTCTGCGAAAGAAGGAAGGGTCCTCGTAACTAACTTCCGCACTGATCTCATCCACAGGCATCGAGCCCGCTTCGAGCAGGCGTTTCGCTTCTTCAATGCGCAGGTTCTGAAGATACTCGATCAATGTTGTGCCGGTGGCCGCCTTGAAGCGTCGCTTCAGTGTGCGGTCCGGAATGCCTGCCAGCTGCGACACCATCCTGATGGCTTCGTTCTCCCGGAAATGCTCGCTAAGCCAGTTTTCGCATGTTCGCACCACGGAATCCGCGTGCGGATTCCTGCGATGTAGCGATGCATAGGGCAGTTGACCTTCAGCGTGCCACTTCAGGAGATAAACCTTGGCAATGCGCAATGCCTCTCCCGTGCCACAGTGGCGCGCGATGATATGTATCGCGAGATCGTGCCAGGATGTGGTGCCACCGGCCGTGACAATCCGGCCCGCCGGATCAGCAAAAACAAGATTTGGTTCCGGACGGAAACGCACCTTTGGATATTGTTTGCGGAACAGATCCTGGTAACCCCAGTGAGATGTGGCATCAAGTCCGTCAAGCAATCCGCTCTCGGCCAGCATCACCGCTCCGGAACAGGCGGAATAAATCGCGGCACCCCCTTTATGGCGGCGCCGGATCAGGTCCATAAGGTCGGGATAACGACCCCGAATGTTCTCATCAGGTCCAAGCCAGAGTTCCGGCAAAATCAGGATACTGGCCTGGGGGTCATCCGCAACCGAGAAATCCGGGCTGACCGGGATGCCATTGCCACAGTTAAACGGCTGGTCGCTGGTCGCCAGGATTCGCACCCGGAAGGGAGGCGATTCTGGTTCTGTGCGGACCAGCGTTTGCCAGATATTTCCGGTCGCCAACAAGACATCCAGCATGCCATACAGTGCTGAGCCTGCCGTTTCGGGCACAGCGACGATGAGAACCTCTACCGGTGTGTTCGCCGATTCAGTCGACATGATTGCCTCCATTAGTGGCACAAATGCCCTGTTATTGGCCAAAATCCATCTTATCGACCGGCTTGTCAACCTCTATCGTATGTTCCATGTCGCCATCGCCTGATCATCCAGACGACCTGACAGCCCGATAAACACAATCAAACTCAAGTAAGGAGAACGACAATGACCACGCAAATGACAAGTACACAGTCATCACCGGACGTAGATGACGGAATGGTAAATGGCATCCATATGGAGACATTGCTCGGAACCGTAAACGCCATAGAACAGGAGCCGGATTTAGGGGCGAGCAAATTCCGGGCCAGCAATGTTTGGCTCGGCGGCAGTCGCAACCAATCGACGATCACCGGCTTCTACGGCGCAAAGCAGGAAATCGCTCACAAGCAGAAATTTGTCCTGGACGCGGATGAGCCACCCATTCTCGCCGGCAACGACGACGGCGCGAATCCGGTCGAACATTTGCTGAACGCACTTGCTGCCTGTGTCACCACAAGCATGGTGGCCCACGCCGCGGTGCGGGGCATCCAGATCCAGGCACTGGAATCTCCGCTTGAAGGCGACATCGACCTACGAGGTTTCCTGGGTCTTGCCGACGACGTTGCGAAAGGTTTCACGAACATTCGCATCAAATTCAAAGTAAGAGCCGATGTGCAGAACCTGGAAAGGCTAAAAAGGCTGACAGCGTTCTCACCTGTTTTGAATACGATCACTGAAGGCGCAACGGTCGATATTCAAGTGGAACAAATGTAGGCAGCGAACGAGGCCGGATGCATTCAAATTGAAAATAATGTATCCGGCCCGTTCTATTCCTCGTCGCACTTGGCGCATGCGAAGATTGAAGGAGACGCAGCAACAGCGATTGGTTGTGGCCGAAAATTCTGCTGCGCCATTCACAGTGGAGGCTGCAGCCGATATTACCGCTGGCTTCGATTCCCGACAGGGCCCATTGCGTTCATCTGTCCTGCTTCGCTAACGCCTGCATTCGCATCATAAGATGATCCGCAGGTATGTTTTTTGCGGCCGCTAAATTGCGCGTATTAGTACGTATCCCGCCATGCCGATCACAGGCAGTGAGCTGAACGTCCAAAATGTCGCCCGAATGTCGTGCAATTGCGCCGTTATGTACGCAATGAAGTGAGCCGCGCGTGCCCCAACATATGCCCAGATAAGTACCTGGGCGAGTAGCACGGGTGGATTGACAAGCACAAACAGAAATCCGGCGGCAAGAAAACCCGGAATGCTCTCCAGATCATTAAGGTTTATCCGTCGCGATCGGTCGACGTATTCGTTGAGGTCTGTCTGACCGTCCGACGGACTTGGGTTCAACGGGCTTTTCTTCGCATCCTCGGGACTCCGAAATCCAGCGGCTACTTTCATCATCCGCTGCACCGTCATCCACGGCTGCAGCATCAGTTTCAGAATCATGATGGCTGCCGCGATAAGGTAGGTTTGAAATACTGGATTCTCGAGGCTGAGAATTGTTGGATCGATGGGCATTTTCCTTCCTTATTGCATATTTGCAAAAAATCTTAACATAGTTAAAATATTCGGACAATGTTAAAACTTACTGAAAACGCACCGTCACCGCGAGTTGCACAGAAGCGCGAGCAGGTGGAGCGTGAGATTCTCACGATTGCTCAGTCGATATTGAGTGAGAATGGACCCAAGGCCGTCACACTGGCCTCGGTTGCAGGGCGGCTGGGAATGACAAAGCAGTCTCTATATCACTATTACTCGTCGAGACAGGCATTGAACCGGGCGCTTGTGGCTAACTTGCTGGAGCAGGAAATCGAAGCGCTATTGGCTGCCGTTGCAAAGCAAAAATCAGACAAGAAAGTGCTCGGCACCCTAATTAAGGCGTTTCATGCTCATTATGTCGATAAGTTGGGGGCGTTCAGGACCATCTACTGCAGTACACAGATGTACGCACCATCTAAATCGAATCTTGATGAAATCACGCTGCGCGAGGAGATTCATCCGCGTACACGACAGCTGTTCGATGTTCTCGAGCAACGCATAGCGAAAGCAGGAGCAAGCAGGGCAGAGAGAAAACGAATTCGTCAACTCGCCTTCACTGCGTGGACCTCGGCACTGGGGCTAATGGCGATGCTCGGAGTGGCGGATGCGACCGATGACCCGATAACGCATCCGGAGAAAGTCTTGCTCAGAACCTTGTCGATGGTTTTCGATAACGCGGTATCCGAAATTCTGTGACCTTTAATTTGACCGGCTCGACAGAACCAACACATCGACATTCGGTTCAAGTTCAATCCCTGCATGAAAGATGTGTCGTGTAGCGCCAAAGCCCCCCGAACGGGGGCTTTTGCGTTTGCAGGCAGAGCGGCAATCCGTAACTCAATATTTCCCGACCAACTACGTCCGCTATATTGGACGCCACTATCCGAATGCCGGCGCGTCAAACTTTGGTCACGAGCTTTGGAAGAATCATAAGAATGGACGTCAAGCTGCAACACCAACTGGTATTGGCGGCAGCCATGCTGCACGTGTTTTCGCCGCATGCTATCTCGGCCGAGCAGGGCAAAGACGATTGTAACGACCCACCAACGGTCATCGAGTCGGTTCGGGTGTTCGACGGCTTCACGGTTATTCCTAAAGCTCACGTCATTATTCGCTGCGAGCGAATTTCGCAGCTCGTCGTGGATGATGGCCTGCCGGATCTCCCCGATGATTCGGTCCTTATCAATGGTGACGGCAAGACACTCATGCCCGGACTATTCGAGTCGCATGGGCACACCTTTCAAAGAACCATGCTGGAAAGATCAATCGATTTCGGGGTCACTACGGTAATCGACATGGGCTCGGTGAGCCCTGACTTCGTCAGCAACATCAGAGCCGAAGATGCGATACAACAGGCAACCGATCGTGCCGATCTATATAGCGCCATCCTCTGGGTAACGGCGCCGGGCTCGCACGGCACGCAGTTCGGAGAAGTGCCGACGCTGACAGAGCCCGAGGACGCCGCCGCATTTGTCGCACAACGGATCGAAGATGGTGCCGATTTCATAAAGATTATTTACGACAACTTCAAGATGTGGGATCAGTCAGTTCCTACATTGCGCAAGGAGACAATGTTCGCTGTTGTTCAGGCAGCACACGCACAGGGGAGAATCGCTGTCGTGCATTCTCGCGACGTACGAGGCGTACGCCGATGTAATCGAAGCCGGCGCGGATGGATTCGTGCATACGCCGGTGGACAAGCGGTTGGACCCAAAAATGATCGCCACGATTAAAGAGCAAAATATGTATGTCGGTCCGCGATTTTCTTTGCCATGGTGCAATTTTCGGTCGCCGTCGCGTCGCCATTTTTCACGGTCTACATGCTGCGCGACCTGCAATTCAACTACATCATGTTCATGAGCAACACCGGTGTGGCGATTCTGGCGCAATTTCTTACACTGAATCGCTGGGGACGCATCAGCGATGTCTTTGGCAATCGCCGCATTCTCGCGGCCACCGGCATTCTTATCCCTTTAATGCCGTTGCTTTGGGTCCTGTCCAGCAACTTCTTCTATCTGCTGGTTATACAGGCCATCAGTGGCCTGATCTGGGCGGGCTTTACGCTAAGCGCCAGCAATTTTTTGTACGACCTGACCGTCAGCAACAAGCGCGCAACCTACATGGCAGTACACAGTGTACTGGCGAGTATGGGAATTTTTGCCGGTGCGATGTTGGGCGGCTATCTGGGGGCAACGTTGCCAACCGAGCTCGATGTGTTCGGTTACTACCTGAGTGGGTCGAGCCCCTTGCTCGGCGTGTTTGTGATCTCGGCCATAATGCGAGCTACAGTTGTTGTGTTGCTGGTACCAAAAATCCGTGAGGTCCGCAGCGTCCGCCCGATCAGCTTTACTAATTTGATATTCTGTGTGACCCGCGTCAATGCCCTCGCCGGGATGTTTTTCGACGTGATTGGCACGAAGAAAAAGTAACGCCCGTAAAGCGAGAAGGAGAACGACATCAACACTTCTGATTCCAAGCCGATATTTTTTGATCATCACCAGGGACAGTTCAGCGAGTACGACACGCCGCTGGAAAAATGTGTGTCTGGCCAGGCGGTGCAACGTAGCTGGAACCACTTTAGCAGCAGCGATGAAAAGTTTTTTGCCGGGCTGTGGGAAGCAGAACCAGGCTGCTGGAAAATCAGCTACACCGAAAACGAGTTCTGCCAGATTCTAAGCGGGCGTTCGATCTTGCGTGCTGCGGACGGCAAGGAATCTATTCTTGAGCCCGGCGATAACTTTGTGATTCCTGCAGGTTTCGAGGGCGAGTGGGAGGTCATTGAAACCACGAAAAAGATATACGCGATCTACCAGCCCTGAAACTGAATTGAACTAGTCGCGCGGTGGAAAATAGGGATAGGAAATTCTATCGCGTCGTTAAGACCCGGAGAACGAAAAAGGGCCGTTGGGTCCCGTTGCTTAGGCCAAATAGTCGGGCGCTGCGTGTCGCTCATATCGCCACGATATGAATTGTCGGCTGCGCCGGTGGCTTTGCCTGGTCGTTCGGTTGACGGT
>JBLHLN010000133.1:0-6547 GCA_047620565.1 Woeseiaceae bacterium | reverse complement strand
GGTTGCCAGTTCGGGGCATGAGACTGTGGCCCGCAGGGATGCGGGCCTCAAGCCTACAGGGACGTACTTGCGGCGGGGCTCATGGGCCGGACTGGCAACCCGTGCCCGTGGTGCCATGATTGCATCTGGGTAAAAAACAAAAAATTCGCGGCTAAAGCCGCTCCCACGAAACAATGGTGGCTCCGACGAAGCCGCTCACTCAAGCAAGGGCCGCTGCCACGAAGTCGCGGCTAGGTTTGCGCGTTGCCGTCGCCCTGAAGTCTGGTTATGAGCGACCTTAGGAAAACTTTGTTGAAGCGCAGCTGACAAGCCTGCGATACCTGCTCCATCAGCGTGGAACTTACGCGCAAAATGACGACCTGTCCGTTCGCCCTGATGGACGCCGTTCGTTTTGCGCCGCGAACATAGCTGGTTTCGCCAAAACACGAACCGTCTTCGAGCACGCCCAGTTGTTTGCCGTTTGCCTCAACACCGGCCTGGCCGGAAACGATAATGTAGAAACGATCATCCATTTCGCCTTCGCGCACGATGTCTTCGCCGTCCTTGTATTCATGCCAGTCGCTGGCACGAAGCACTTCCCAGATTTCAGAGTGTGAAAACTCATGGAAGAAGGTCAGTGTGCGCAGGAGATCAAAATGTTCCTGGTTGTCCAGGCTGTCGTACTTGGCTCGCAGGTCCTGGTAAACGCGCGTCAGGTCTGCGGCCATAGCATTGCCGCTGGCACAACGTTTGTCGGGTTCTTTTTGCATCGTCATTGCCACAACGTGCTCGAGTTCTTCGGGCAGGTCGTCGCGATAAGTGTGAATTGGCGGCGGTGTCGCGTACACAATCTGGTGCAATAGCTTGGAAAGATTATCTGCTCGGAACGGGCGAAATCCTGTTAGCAATTCATACAGTACGGCACCGAGCGAATAGATATCCGAACGTGACGTCAGGTCTTCCGATTGCACCTGCTCGGGTGACATGTAACTCGGTGAACCGGCGATACCCTCAATGCGGGATACTTCGGCGTCCGCGCAAATTGCGATGCCGAAATCGATAATACGCACGTCGTTATCAATGGTAAGCATGATGTTGCTTGGTTTGATGTCACGATGAATCACGCCACGACCATGCGAGTAGTGCAGCGCTTTGGCGCATTTGTAAATAATTTCTACAACGTCATCGACACGCAGCAGGTTGTCGGGCCGGCAATAGGCCGCCAACGTGCGTGCGCCCTGGACGTGTTCGGTGACAACGTAGTATTTGCCGTCTTCTTCGCCTGCGTCATAAATCGGCATGATGTTCGGATGCTGCAGCATGCCGACCATGTGTGCTTCGTTGAAAAACATCTTGCGGGATACTCGCGCCCGGTCTGCATCGGAGTCTTCCTCGATGTTGTAGACCTTGATCGCGACGTCGCGACGATAGTAAGGATCGTGTGACAGGTAAACAATGCCGGTGCTGCCCTTGCCAACCTTGTTAATGATGACGTATTTACCGATTTTGTCAGGGACATCCGGCGTACGTGCAATTTCGGTAACACTTCGGGCCATTTATTTGCTTCCATTCAGACCATTAACCACCCGCCAAAAGCCAATAAAACTGCGGCATACAGAGCGGCTACGAGGTCATCCAGCATAATTCCCAGACCTCCGCCCAGTCTGTGATCCAGGTCCCGAATCGGCCAGGGTTTCCAGATGTCGAACAGCCTGAAAAGCCCGAATGCCAAGGCCCAGGAGACTAAATTTACCGGTGGGACAAGCAATATCAGGTACATAGCGGCGATTTCATCCCAGACGATTCCCGGGTGATCGTGCACACCGATGCGCCTGGCGCTTTCGCCGCATATCCAGAAGCCACTCGCAATAAGGGCGATAGCGACCACAAGCCGCATTTCCAGACCCAACGGCAGCGTCCACCAGGCAATCGCTACGCCGAATAGCGAGCCGACCGTGCCAGGTGCCTGAGGCGCTAACCCGCTGCCCAGGCCGAATGCGAGCAGATTGACCGGATCGCCGAGAACCTTACGACGCAATTCCTGGTTGCTGATTTTTTCACTCATCGGAAATGCTTGTATCCATCGTGATGGTAGTCATAATTTGTGCCGCTGCGCGTACAACGCAAACCGCTGCCCTCCTCTGTTTCGCCTATCTTCGTTATCGCTACGCCATGCTCCGCGGCTATTTTCTGCAGATCCACTTCGGCTGCTGCAGAAGTGAAACACAATTCATAATCGTCTCCACCGCCGAGCGCAAACCGCAACGTATCGTCGGGCTCCATCAGGCTTGTCAACTCCTGCGAGACAGGGATGTAATCCAGTTCGAATGACCCGGCCACGCCGCTGGCAAACAAGAGTTTTTCAATATCCGTAAACAGGCCGTCGGACAAATCGATCGCGGCCGATGCGTGCGTCGCAATAGCCTGACCGATTGCAATGCGTGCCTCCGGTCGACAGAAACGGTCTACAAGATATCTGGCATCGTCATTGATCGCGACACCGCTTTGCAGGAATGCGAGCCCCGCTGATGCGTCGCCAATTGTACCGGTCACGTAAATACCTTCGTCGGCGCTTGCAGCGGACCGGGCCAGGTATTTATCGGGCGAGACGTCGCCAATGACCTGGATGCTGATAGTCGTTTCATTCCCCGCCGTGGTGTCGCCACCAACCAGCGCCACGTTGTGCGCATCTGCCGCACGAAAAAGACCACGCGCAAATCCGTCGAGCCAGGCGGCGTTAGAATCGGTCATGGTAAGTGCCAGCGTCATCCATCGCGGTCGCCCACCCATCGCTGCTATATCTGAAAGATTGACAGCAACACAGCGGAATCCAATGTCTTCGGCGGCAAGAGATTCAGGGAAGTGAACACCGGCGACCAGCGTATCGACAACAGTTAGCAGATCTCTGTCCGCAGATGGGTGCAGGACGGCAGCGTCGTCGCCAATGCCTACGACTATGTCCTTATCGCTGACATTGCGTTCAAAGTAACGACGAATGATCTGAAATTCATCCACGCGCGCAGACTCAGTCAGTCAGACGGTCGAAGATCTTTGGCTGCGCGATCAAGAAGCGCATTGATATATTTATGGCCGTCGACGGCGCCAAATCGTTTCGCAAGATTGACAGATTCATTGATAACGACTTTGTAGGGGACATCCGGAATCGATGTCAGCTCGTAAAATCCAAGCAGAAGGATGCCACGTTCTACTGGATCAAGTTGCGATATTGGCCGGTCCGCAAAGCCGTCAATACTTTTCTCGATATCTTCGATATTGCCGCAGATGCCGGATATCGCTGCCTCGTAATAGGGCTGGTCGACCCGCTGATAATCAGGCCGCTCGCGAAATTGTGCCAATAATTCCTGCTCGTCGTGTTGCGCGATCTGCATTTGGTACAACGACTGCACGATTAGTTCGCGGGCGCGACTTCGCGCACCGACTGAACCAGATTTCGACATTCGGCTAACCTAACTTACGCAGCAGGTTGATCATTTCGATTACAGCCAGGGTAGCTTCCTCGCCCTTGTTGCCAGCCTTGGTGCCAGCTCGCTCGATGGCTTGCTCAATGGTGTCGGTGGTAAGCACACCTACACCAATTGGTATCCCGTGCTGGCGCGAAGACGCCGCCACGCCACGCGTACATTCGCCGGCAACGTAGTCAAAATGCGGGGTCGCACCACGAATGACCGCACCGAGCGCGATGATACCGTCAGCCTGTTTTGCAGCGGCAATCTTTTCCACCGCAAGCGGCAACTCATATGCACCGGGGACACGAATAATTTCGATCGTCGTATCGCTCGCGCCATGTTTGCGTAAACATGTCACTGAACCTTTAATCAGGGACTCAACGATAAAATCGTTGAAGCGGGAAGCGACAATGACAAATCGCATATCCCGCGCATTCAGGTCGCCCTCTGTTGTTTTTATTTTGTCCATTAATTTTCTACGTATTCTGAAATGGTAAGGTCAAAACCGGAAATACCATACAGTTGTTTTGGCGCCGACAGAACCCGCATCTTTTGAATGCCGAGGTCGCGTAAAATTTGTGCGCCAACACCGTAGGTTCGCAAACCGGCATCGGCATCGCCATCACTGCCACGACGTTCCGTCAACTCATCACGCTTTTCCAGCAACGCGGTGACTGCTTCCATCAGGTCGCGGGATGATTCCTGCTCCCGTAAAACAATTACGACGCCCGCTTCTTCCTCAGCTATTCGCCTAATTGCGCTATCAATGGGCCAGCCCAGGCTGCGGTCCTCAATGCCGAGAATGTCGCCGAGTGTGTCCTGAATGTGCACGCGAACGAGGGGACCATCGGCTTTAGCGACATCGCCTTTGGCAAGCGCAACATGCACCGTATGGTTAACCTGATCGTCGTAGCAGTACATGGTGAATTCGCCATGTGCCGTTTTTACTTTGCTTTCAGCAATGCGTTCAACATTGCGTTCCTTTTCGAGGCGATAGCGAATCAGGTCTGCAATCGTGCCAATACGCACATCGTGCTCACGGGCGAATCGTTCCAGATCAGGACGACGAGCCATGCTGCCGTCCTCGTTCAGAATCTCAACAATAGCCGCCGCCGGTTCGAGACCGGCCAGCCTTGCCAGGTCGCAGCCAGCTTCGGTATGACCTGCCCTGGTAAGCACGCCGCCAGGCTGCGCCATTACCGGGAATATATGACCTGGCTGTGCAAGATGCTCAGGCTTTGCATCCTCAGCGACGGCAACGCGAACGGTCTTCGCGCGGTCGTGCGCGGATATTCCGGTTGTAATACCTTCTGCCGCTTCGATCGATATCGTAAAATTAGTCGCGTGCTTCTGATCGGTGTCATCCACCATCAGCGGCAACCTGAGTTGCTCGCAGCGAGCACGCGTGATCGTCAGGCAAATCAGTCCACGCCCATAGCGCGCCATGTAATTGATGTCTTCGGGGCGAACTTTTGCGGCGGCCATTATCAGGTCGCCCTCGTTTTCACGATTTTCGTCATCAACCATGATGACCATCTTGCCGGCGCCGATGTCGGCAATGATGTCTTCAATGTCACTGAAAGCGGAACCTGCAGCGCTCGGATGTAGTGTTGTGTTTTCAGTCATATCCATGTTCTCTCAGGAAGTCCCTGGTGACTCCGCGATCTTCATCTGCAGTAAGCAGCTTTTCCAGGTAGCGCGCCAGCAAATCAACTTCGACATTGACTATCGCACCCTGACGGTAGTCGCCAATAATCGTTTCAGTTGCCGTATGCGGAATGATATTCACGCCGAAGGTACAGTCCGATACCTCATTGACGGTAAGGCTTACGCCGTCGATACAGACCGATCCTTTTTTTGCAATATAGCGCATGTATTCGCGTGGAACGTCGATGCTCAGTCTAACCGAGCGGGCGTCCGCACTGCGAGCCTTTAGCGTGCCAATACAGTCGACGTGGCCACTCACCAGGTGCCCGCCCAG
The DNA here is from genome assembly GCA_047620565.1 of Woeseiaceae bacterium. Lineage (GTDB taxonomy): Bacteria > Pseudomonadota > Gammaproteobacteria > Steroidobacterales > Woeseiaceae > SZUA-117. The sequence continues at coordinate 1,120 of JBLHLN010000133.1, read as the reverse complement.
GCGCTCACCCAGGCTTATCGCGGGCTCCAGGTTGACTCTACTGCCGGTCTGCAGGTTCGCCAATGCCGTAACGTCCATGGTTTCCAGCGAGACATCGGCAATAAATCCGTCCGCCAGGTATTCGATGGCCGTCAGGCAAACACCATTGACCGAGATGCTTTCACCCACCGCATAGTCCGGCCAGTCGAGGCCGTCCGAGCAGATGGTCAGGCGCAGGTCTCCGCCCTTTTTCTGCATTTGCCGGATTTCGCCGGTCGCTTTAATTATCCCGGTAAACATCTTTACCTGCCTGGTCTGGCCGTAATGCGCATATCCCTGCCCACCTGCCTGGTATCGACAACGACCAGCGGCATGCGCTGGCCCAGGTCGCTCCATGCCGGCGTCGAAAACATGCCTCGTGTGTTACTCCCCATGATATGGGGGGCCTGGTAAATGACAAGTTCATCAACCAGTTCGGCGTCCAGCAAACTTCCGGCCAGGGTAGGGCCTGCTTCTACGAGGAGATCATTGATACGCTGTTCAGCGAGGATTTTCAGTACCGCGCTGAGGTCCGTTTTGCCATCTTTAGCCGGCACTGCAATAACTTTCGACCCGGCAATCTCAAGAGCCGCCCGATTGTCATCGCTAATGCAAAAAATCGTCGTATCGCCCTCCTCATTGAACAATTGCGAATCAGGCGGAGTCCTGAGATGACTGTCAACAACAACCCTGTGTGGCTGCAAACCCTGGTTTTCAATCTGTTCGTCCCGCACCGTCAGCGCCGGATCATCTGCCAGGACCGTCGCGACACCGACCATTACAGCGCCGGAGGCAGCCCGCAGGCGTTGCACATCAGCACGAGCATCCTCACCAGTGATCCACTGGCTTTCGCCACTGGACATCGCGGTGCGTCCATCCAGGCTCGAGGCAATCTTCAGACGGACGAATGGTCGAGCCTGTTTAATACGCGAAAAGAAACCTTCGTTTAATTTCTCGGCAACGTTTTGCATCAGTCCGGAACGAACCGCGATACCCGCGTCACGCAGAGCCGCAAACCCGGCGCCTGCAACCTTTGGATTGGGATCATCTCCGGCAGCGACTACTTCCACAATGCCGGCATCGACCAGCGCATTTACGCAGG
>JBLHLN010000132.1:0-6582 GCA_047620565.1 Woeseiaceae bacterium | reverse complement strand
TGGGCGCGATTACGCATCCATGTCCGGAATAAGTTCACTTTCCAGAACGGAGATCATGTCTTTCAGGATGAGGCGGCGTTTCTTGAGACGCCGGATGCGTAACTGATCGACCATGGGGTCGTGCGACAGATTGTCGATCAGCGAATCGAGGTCGCGGTGAGTCCCGCGAAGTTCCCTGAGTCGCTCAAACTCCTTAAAGGATTCGGTGTCTACTTTGTCGCTCATCAATTCCGGCCCAGGCGCGAGCAATCAAGTCCGTAATGTGTCGATTTTAGCGCAATTCCCGTGTTGTGCTACTCACTCTCGTCAATCATTGCCAGCCAATCCTTGTCGGCAGGGCCTCTGACCAGAAAATGCGGGTTCAGGATATCCGCCTTATTGTTATACAGGAGCGGACCGCCGTGCAGTTCCAGAACTGCGCCGCCCGCCTGTTCAACTACTGCCTGAGCTGCGGCAGTGTCCCACTCAGATGTCAGACCAAGCCGCGGATAAATGTCGGCGCCGCCCTCGGCAACGACACAGAATTTCAGCGAACTTCCCATCGGCAGCATCTCAAAGTCTCCCAACCGATCGAGAAACGCGTCAAGACTTGCGCCTCGATGCGAACGGCTGCCCACAACGCGAACTGCAGACGCGCTGGTCGTCGCCACTTGAATCGTGGCGGGAGCGGAATCGCCTGAACGAATGGTTGCCCCGGCGCCATCGCAGCCTGTGTAGGTTTTGTTTTGAACCGGAACATGAACAACACCCAGGACTGGTCGCTTGTTGTCGATCAGTGCGATATTCACTGTAAATTCGCCGTTGCGATTGACGAATTCCTTGGTGCCGTCGAGCGGATCAATCAACCAGTATCGCGACCACTGGCCACGGACGTCGAAATCAGGAAGCCCCGACTCCTCAGATATCACCGGGATATCGGGTGTCAGTTCCCGCAAGCCGTTTTCGATGACCTTGTTTGACGCCATGTCAGCCTTTGTCAGCGGAGACTGGTCAGACTTTGTCTCCACGTCGAAGTCTGTCGCATAAATTTCAAGAATCGCGTTGCCGGCTTCCCTCGCCAGTGCCACAATTGGTTCAACAAGCTTGTCTAATTGCATGCCTTATTCCCTAAAAACGTCACAATGCGCGCCGCGCAGTATAGACCATAAGGGCGGGGCAGGAATTGAGAGTATTGCCGAACATGACCATGAATCCCGCTACCGCACTGGAAGAATGCGAAACACTTATGCTGGATATGGACGGCACCCTGCTGGATCTGGCGTACGACAATTACATGTGGATGGAACACATTCCGGCGGTGTTCGCGCAGGAAAATAATATCAGCGCCGAAGAGGCAATTGCCCGGCTGCGTGAAACCTTCCTGCGGCTCCAGGGGACGCTGGACTGGTATTGTCTTGACCACTGGGCCGATCATCTGCAGCTTGATGTTGCTGCGCTGCATCGGCAGCAAAACGATCGTATTGGCTTTCTGCCTGGCGCCCGGGAGTTTCTTGAAAATCTTGCCGGGCACGACCTGCGGGTGCTGATGGTCACTAATTCGCACCAGAAAACGCTCGACATAAAGGCTGAGGTAACCGGCATCACCGAGTTTTTTGACGGCATTTACACGTCACATGCGCTGGGTCACGCCAAGGAAGATCAGCCGTTCTGGCACGCGCTCCACGAGGCGGAGGAGTTCGACAAGGAGACGAGCCTGTTCATAGATGACAATGTCACCGTACTGCAAAGTGCGCGGACGTTCGGCATTGGCAAGCTTCTGAATATTACGCGGCCGGATACTCGCCATCCTCCACGCGAGCATGACGAATTTTACGGCATTGAAGGTGTTGCGGAATTGATTATCTAGACGGCTATCTGCGCGGTCTGCGATTCGAGGGTCGCTGACCGCCGCCAGGTTTGCCGCGATGGCCACCACTTCGCGGTTTCCTTGGGCGAGGCTTTGGTTTCTTCAGCTCTGGCAACAGGTCCGGATCAAATTTCGCTACCGGAATCTTGTGGCCGATGTAGTCCTCGATGTCCGGAAGCGAAATCGCATACGTCTCACAGCCGAAACTAATGGCATCACCCGATGCCCCTGCCCGCGCCGTGCGTCCTATGCGATGCACGTAATCTTCCCGGTCCTGCGGCAGGTCATAATTGATGACGCACTGCACGTCAGGAATGTGCAATCCGCGCGACGCGACGTCAGTACCGATCAAGACAGCCAGTTCGCCCGCCTGAAACTTCATGAGCATGCTTAAGCGTCTTTTTTGCGGCACATCTCCGGAAATCGCGCTTGCGTCGATGCCGTTTTCCTTGAGGTAGTCCTCGACGCGTTCGGCTTCGCGCTTGGTATTAATGAAAACCATGATGCGGGCCGCACCCATTTCGCGAATCAGGCCCACGAGGAGTGGCATCTTCTCCGGGTTGGACGGAAAAAAGATCGCCTGCCGGACCCCGTCGGCTGTCACTTTGTCGGGCTCAACGCGAATGAGCTCTGGCTCATTCATGTGTTCGTAAGCGAGTTCCATAACGCGCTGCGACAGGGTGGCAGAAAACAACATGTTGAGGCGCTGGTCCGGCTCAGGCAGGCGCCGCAGCAGGTAGCGAATATCCTTGATGAAGCCCAGGTCGAACATGCGGTCGGCTTCATCGAGGATTGCCACCTGCACCTGGTCAAGCTTGAAAACGCCCTGTTTGTAGTAATCGATGATTCTGCCGGGTGTGCCGATAAGCAAATCGATACCGGCGGAAATCGTGTTTCGCTGCTGTTCATAACCGGTGCCGCCGAAAGCCAGTCCAATCTTGCAGCCTGTGTGTTTTCCGAGCTCTTCCGCATCTTTGGCGATCTGCACCGCCAGTTCGCGCGTCGGTGCGAGGATGAAAATACGCGGATGTTTCTGTTTTTCGCCATCCACGGCGGCGGACGGCGTACTCAGAATCCGCTGGTAGGCGGCAACGAGGAAGGCGGCGGTCTTGCCCGTACCGGTCTGCGCTTGTCCGGCCACATCTCGTGGTCCGAGGGCGATCGGCAGGGTGCTGGCCTGGATGGGCGTGCAGAATTCGAAACCCGCATCAGATATACCGGTGCGCAGTCTTTCGTCAAGTTCGAGGCTATCGAATCTGAGGTCACTCAGATGGCTGTCAGTCATGGGATTCAGTTCAGAAAAATGTGGATAAGGGGCTTGCAAATTGGCTCGTGAAGGGGTCAAATTGGCGCAACATCGACGCGACACCCGTCGCACCTGCCAAATTCGCCATCTACGAAATCCAAGAGAAGCCGCGATAAAGCTGCGACATAGTGCCTGATTGAGAAGGCAGCGTCATCCATTTTGCAATGTTCACCCGATCGTGGATCGAGATGGGCTACATCAAAGTCAAACTTCATATTCAATCATTTGGAGGTAATTGCCGGTGAGCGACAAGATCGTATACACCAACGACGACAATTTCGAGGCGGACGTCCTGAATTCGGACAAGCCCGTATTGTTGGATTTCTGGGCAGAGTGGTGCGGACCTTGCAAGATGATTGCGCCGCTTCTTGACGAAGCCGCAGAAAGCTACGCGGACCGCATGACGGTCGCGAAACTGAATATCGACGAAAATCCGAACGCACCAGCGAAATTCGGTATACGCAGCATCCCGACGCTGATGCTTTTTAAGGACGGTGCCGTTCAGGCGCAAAAACTGGGGGCGATGTCGAAATCACAATTGACTGAATTCCTGGAATCTAATCTGTGAGAGGGTACTTGGGTAATCAAACTAGAAGCCGACCAAAGCAGTCCGGTAAAGCAAAATCTTCCAGCGGTCAGGGTCAGGGCCAGGGCCAGGGCAATCGTAGGCGGCGAAGACGCCCGTCGAATGATGTTTATCCTGATGACGATGGCAATCTCGAGGTAATTCCAGCGGATCAGCTGGAGCTCTCCAAAAACGCAATGAACCTGACGGATCTCAAAACCCGTCCGGCGGCAGACCTGGTGGAGCTTGGTGAGTCAATGGGTCTTGAAGACCTGGCACGTTCGCGCAAACAGGACATCATTTTTTCAGTTCTAAAAGAACATGCGAAAAATGGCGAAGATGTATACGGCGACGGAGTGCTGGAGATTCTCCAGGATGGTTTTGGCTTCCTGAGATCTGCCGATAGTTCCTATCTGGCCGGTCCGGACGACATTTACGTCAGCCCGAGTCAGATTCGCCGATTCAGCCTGCGAACTGGCGACACGGTCTCCGGCCTCATACGCCCGCCGAAAGACGGCGAACGCTATTTCGCCCTGCTTAAAGTTGGTGAAATCAATCACGACGCTCCGGAAAACGCCAAGAGCAAAGTATTATTCGAGAACCTGACGCCATTATTCCCGCGGGAGCGATTTACCCTGGAGCAGGGCAATGGCAGTACTGAAGATCTGACGGCGCGCATTATTGACATGGTTGCGCCGATCGGCAAAGGCCAGCGCGGTCTGATCGTTTCTCCGCCGAAAGCGGGTAAGACGATGTTGCTGCAGAACATTGCCTCGGCAATTGCTGCCAACAGCCCGGAAAGCGAGCTTATTGTTTTGCTGATCGACGAGCGTCCCGAGGAAGTTACGGAAATGGCGCGCACGGTTCGTGGTGAGGTGGTCTCATCAACTTTTGATGAGCCGGCAAGCCGCCACGTGCAAGTCGCGGAAATGGTTATCGAAAAGGCCAAGCGACTGACTGAACACAAACGTGACGTCGTTATCCTGCTTGACTCGATTACGCGTCTTGCGCGTGCCTACAACACTGTCGTTCCGTCGTCAGGCAAAGTATTGACTGGCGGTGTGGATGCAAACGCATTGCACCGTCCGAAGCGCTTTTTTGGTGCAGCGAGAAACATCGAAGAGGGCGGCAGCCTGACTATTCTGGCCACAGCGCTCGTTGATACCGGCTCCAAGATGGACGAGGTTATTTACGAGGAATTTAAGGGCACCGGTAACATGGAGATCCACCTGGATCGCCGTATCTCGGAGAAACGCGTCTTCCCGGCGATCAATATCAATCGTTCCGGCACGCGCAAGGAAGAGTTGCTGACCGAGCCTGAAGAGCTGCAGAAAATGTGGGTGCTTAGAAAAGTGCTGCATCCGATGGATGAGCTCGCCGCTGTCGAATTCCTGCTCAACAAACTTCAGGACACCAAGACTAACGCCCAGTTTTTCGAGGCGATGAAGAGATAATGAATCGCCCGCGAGGCGGGCTCCTACGGTGCCAATAGCAAGAATGTAGGAGCCCGCCTTGCGGGCGATACAGACGCAAAAAAAAGGCCCTTCGATCGAAGGGCCTTTTTCGTTTTCGACCATCGGTGTTTCTATTTCCCGCCAACACTCCACATGCCATCACCTTTGGTGGAGATGTACAGGAAGACAAAGCAGTAAATCACAGCCAGTTCGCCGCGATTCAGGATAGGAAACAAATCGTTTGTGCCATGGGCCATCCAGTACGCTGCTGCCATCAAACCGCTGGCAAGAAATGCAGCCGGGGCTGTAAACAGGCCAATCATGATCAATGCGCCGCCAACGAGTTCAATGCCACCCGCGCCCCACTTGACGTAGCCACCCGCCATCGATTCTGACGGAAATCCCAGCAATTTTTGCGAGCCGTGAAACAGGAAAAGAAATCCTGACACTATGCGCATCAATGCATAGGTCTGTTTCTCATAAGCTTTCATGAAATCTACCATCAGGTTATCCCCTTTGTTGTCTGGTTCGATCAGGCTGATTTTTCAGCCAATTGTTAGTTATTGTTTAAACCATCGCGAGCTACCCTACCACGGATTTGCTTGTCAGCTTGGAGTTGGCGGAAAACCGGCGTAGTGTCCGGTTTCACTATGCAAAACAGGAGGTTCCGGTGTCAGAAGCACTAAAACAAACCGCTCGTACCACAATCAGCCGGCATGATGAGCGCGGCTCATATGATCGCGATATTGCCTTTGCCATTCTTGACGAGGGACTGGTCGCGCATGTTGGTCTTGATGCTGGTGACGGCGTGATGGTTATTCCCATGACTTATGCTCGAATCGGTGATGAGCTGTTCCTGCACGGCGCTGTAGCAAGTCGCTGGCTGAGCAGTTTTGAGGATGGCCTGCCGGTAAGTGTTTGCGTCACGCTGCTGGATGGTTTGGTTTTGGCACAATCGGCTTTTTCCCATTCGATGAACTATCGTTCCGTTGTCGTATTCGGTGACGCGACGCTGGTGACTGACAACGAAAAGAAACAGGAAGTATTCAGGGCCTTGCTCGATCACCTTGTGCCAGGAAGATGGGATGATTCCCGGCAACCGGATAGTAAGGAAACCGAGGCAACGACCGTGCTGTCGGTGCCCATTAACGAGGCAAGCGCAAAAGTGCGCTCCGGGCCACCAAAAGACTCGGCAAAAGATCTTGAGCTTCCTTACTGGACCGGCGTGATTCCGTTGCAACTGACCGCGGGTGAGGCGATTCCCGACCCGGTGATGAAAAAAGCCGGCGAGGCACCTGAATATGCGGTTGGTTATAAGCGACCAGTATCAATTCGCGGCTAAAGCCGCTCCCACATATTCAATTGGCACCGTCCCCGTAGGAGCGGCTTTTTGAACACGACGTTCTTATGT
>JBLHLN010000131.1:0-6634 GCA_047620565.1 Woeseiaceae bacterium | reverse complement strand
TTCTCCGCCATCACTTTCGTCAGCGCTGCCGTTAGTGTCGTCTTGCCATGATCAACGTGACCAATCGTGCCTACGTTTATATGTGGCTTGTTTCTCTCAAATTTCTCTTTCGACATGACCTAATCTCTCGTGACTATTGTCTGCACAAAAATAAAATAAAATGTTCCAGCTTTAACTGGAGCCCACACCCGGATTTGAACCGGGGACCTCTTCCTTACCAAGGAAGTGCTCTACCCCTGAGCTATGTGGGCGATAGCCTTGCGGTTTCAAGCAATTCCTTCCCTTCCGGTGGAGCGGGTGATGGGAATCGAACCCACATCATCAGCTTGGAAGGCTGAGGTTCTACCGTTGAACTACACCCGCCTTTTCAATGTGACATCAGCAGCATCCTGCCGCATTAACATCATGTTTTATCGTCGCTGTCGCGACTCGGGAGCCGCTCCTAACGATGCCTCAGCGCACTTTTTTTAACGCGCAAGAAATTCTGACAGTCTTTGCTTGATCAAATCGATCATCAAACCGTCTGAATTTCAAATTCTGTTTATGTGTCGTTCCTAAAGAGAAACCGCTTCCACCACTTCACAGTAACTCAGTAGCATGCATACTTTGCGTCGCGCAGTATTTTTTCAAGTGTCAACAACTGACAAAAATTCATGGCACTTAATTTGAGCTGCTATACGTTCCAGCACCTTCCACCAATGTAAGTCTGGTGGAGGGGGTAGGATTCGAACCTACGTAGGCATAGCCAGCAGATTTACAGTCTGCCCTCGTTGACCGCTTGAGTACCCCTCCGCAGACGCAAGCCGGCTATTGTCTAATCGTATTTCCCGACTGTCAACACATAAACCACTGTTTTTTGCTTGGGCGGCAATCGGCAGACATTGCCTGGATAGCATGCCATTAGGGACTTCAGGCGCTATTCGTCGCCTCGATGGCCCAATGCCAGGGCTCATAGACAAAGCCGAACGGATTATCCCGTGGGTAGGTCATGGTAAAACCAAAATCACCTGCGCCGGCCTGCAGCCAGGCGAAAGCGTCCGACTCTTCAAACTCCTCCGTCAGCGGGCGGCTGCCCGGCGTCGCAATGTCTACGGCCGCGCCGGTGTGGTGCTGGCTAAAGCCTGGCGCGGCATTGACCTTGAGAATCTCGCCAATAATCTGGCTATCCTCCAGCTTGTTGCGAATAAGCTGGGCCTGGTATTCGAAACTCCTGAAACCGGAAACGATGAGAAGACGAATGCCATCGTTGCTGGCCGCCTCCACCATCTGTTGCCAGCAAGCGGCAGTAGCCGGTGTGAGTTGCTGCATCCGTCCGACCAGGTTTGGCCCGATCTCGATCAAATCTGCGGTTTCCTCGTAATAAGGCAGCTCATTGTCCTGCCCATAGTCCGCGGGAATACCCAGGTCCTGGTGAATTTTCAAATGAGATTCGCTCAGCATGTGATATGCCATCCATATTCAGGTGCCCAAACCTGACCGGATTGTCCCATAACAGGCGGAGACAGCAAGTCTGTACGTAAATTTCGGAAATTCAGGCAACATGTCACTTAATTGCCGCTAAATGCGGCGAAAATTCGCTAAATTGTCGCGAAATCGCGTATTGCACCCGCGTTCGCCGCTGTGACTGGCGGGCCGACCCTATTACAATGCCCGCCGGCAGCAAAACAGGCTGAACAATGTCCACAGATAATCTGTACGCAGGCGGCCCGGCGGAACCTGGCTCGTTCAAATTCGATGAATCTGTCGCGGATGTCTTCCCGGACATGCTCAGGCGATCAATTCCCGGCTATGCGGCCTCGATCCAGGCTATCGGCACGCTGGCCGCCAGCTACGTGGTGCCAGGCAGCCGCTGTTATGACCTGGGCTGCTCGCTGGGTGCCGCAACTGTGGCTATGTACAGAAACATTTCTGCCGCCAATTGCCGCATCATGGCTGTCGATACTTCGCCTGCCATGATTCAGAAATGCCGCAGCACCATTGAGGCCGAGACGAAAACTGATGCGCCAAAGGTATCAATTGTCGAGGCAGACATTCGCGACCTGGACATTTCGAATGCGTCGATGGTCGTGATGAACTACACACTGCAGTTCTTGCCGCCGGAAGAACGCGCGGCAATGATCCGTTCGATTTACGACGGCATGCTGCCCGGTGCGATACTAGTTTTGTCAGAAAAAGTGACCGATGAGGATCCGCAGAACGAGGAATTGCTGGTCAACCTGCATCTCGAATTCAAGCGCCGCAACGCCTACAGCGATCTTGAGATTAGTCGCAAGAGAACAGCACTTGAGAATATCCTGATTGCGGATACCGAGGCGGACCACAAGAAGCGACTATTCGACGCCGGTTTCGAACATGTCGGTGTCTGGTTACGCTATTTCAATTTCATTTCGATTGTCGCGATCAAACAGACGTGATCGACCTGCCATCCCTCATGCGCGACCTGGATGACGCAGGCGTAGTTGAATGGCGGACGTCCCTGCAGCCGTTGCTGGCCGATCGGCTCGGCAGCGGCGTACACGGCGACCTGCCCAGGTGGCAGGCAATTCTGGAAACGCTTCCGCTACCTGCAGATGTCACACTGAACCTTAGTGCGGAGACCACCGGCGGAACTTGTCAGGCCCTGTCACAGGAAGAAAGGTCCCTGATTCGCGCGCAACTGATGCAACTTCACCCCTGGCGCAAAGGGCCTTTCAATTTGTGCGGCATCGAAATTGATGCGGAGTGGCGGTCGAATCTCAAGTGGCGGCGAATTGAGCACGACATTGCGCCTCTGCAGGGCCGTTCGATTCTCGACGTGGGCTGCGGCAACGGCTACTACGCGCTGCGCATGCTGGGCGCGGGTGCGAAACTGGTTGTTGGTGTCGACCCGACCCTGCTGTTTGTAATTCAGTTCCTGGCGATCCAAAAATTGCTGGGCGTAAGACAGGTTCACGTTCTGCCGCTACGACTCCACGAATTGAAACTTCCCGCACCACGGTTTGATACAACCTTTTCAATGGGTGTGCTTTACCATCAACGCAAGCCGCACGACCACCTGGCACAGCTGATGTCGACGTTGCGTCCTGGCGGAGAACTCGTTCTTGAAACATTGGTTCTGCCGGGAAACGAGATCAGCGTGACAGAGCCCGGGGAGCGCTATGCACGAATGAGAAACGTTTGGCATCTGCCAACCGTAGCTGCGTTGGTAAACTGGGTGGAGGATGCCGGCTTCAGGAACGTGCGGGTTGTGGACGTCACGGTTACGTCTCCCGGTGAACAGCGCCCGACCGAGTGGATGCATTTCGAGTCTCTTGCCGAGGCACTCAATCCCGACGACCCTGGTCGTACTATAGAGGGCCTGGCGGCGCCAACCCGCGCCATACTTATCTGTAACGCTCCGACTGACTGACTGCTTTCTCTGATTCGCCCTTGACTATGGATTTGTTAGTTTATAAATTTCTGTTTGAACAGAAATAAATGTAGCCTTTGAGACTTGCCCGGCGCTGCCGAACCTAATTTGGAAGTGATTATGAACCTCTCACCTGCAGTCGAAAAATACGTCCTCCACTGGGGAGAAATGGGTACCCGCTGGGGCACCAATCGGACCGTCGCACAGATTCAGGCATTACTGTACCTGTCTCCGCGACCCTTGCGGGCTGACGAAATCGTCGACTTGTTGTCGGTCGCAAGGTCCAACGTCAGCACCAGCGTCCGCGAGCTGCAGAGTTACGGACTGGTCAAGATGACGCATATGCTGGGCGACCGGCGTGACTATTTTGAATCTCTTAGCGATGTCTGGGAGTTATTCAGGGTGATTATCGAACAGCGAAAACAACGCGAGTTAAATCCCACATTGTCGATGTTAAGAAAAGTTGCGGTCGAAGTTGTGGATGAAGACCAGACTGACAAAATCACTAAAGATCGCATCACCAATATGCTGCAGTTTGTGGAGACCACCAACAGCTGGTACGAAAAAATTCAGGGCGTGCCAACAACAACGCTGCAGAAAATCATGAAACTTGGCGCCGGGATAACGAAGTTCGTCAAAGAAAAATAATTTTACGGGCCGACCGCCTCGGTTGATGGTGGCGCGACACAGGCGTCCAGGTTGGTCGTTGTTTCTTCTTGCAACACACGCATGAACCAAACTGACGTTTCCGTCGCAGCTTCTTCACTGCCGCCATGAATAGCGCCCGGTGTCCTGTGAAAGTACCCCCCCTGAGTATAGACATCGGTAACTAGCTCGCCCATCACGCATTCGCTGGTTTGGTAGCTCCCATTGAGCAGATAGCCTTCATTGGTCACATTAGATGATCGAAAACTCTGCGTCGCAATGGGATCAACTTTAATCAGCCAGGTTCGTGCGCCGCTGCCAGGGTCTGCCCTTAGTTCTTTGCTGACAATGCCAATGTCCTGCAGGTCATCTGATAGCGGTTTCCAATCAAGTAGATTGCTGTTCGTAATCAGCGGCGTTTGAATTACGGCTTGTTCACTAGCGTCGTCAAGAAAATACAAAATGGCGGCGCCATCTTTCGTGGCCAATTGCATGCCCGTGGAAGCAGGCGGAACGTAAGCGTAGGCGCCAGTCGACATCTCCAGCCCGCCCAACGAAATGTTGCCGGCAATAACGTAGATCTCAACACTTAGACCTGGGGCAGCACCCGTAGTGAATTGCCAATCCGCCGGCAGGCTTATTAGATTGCTTGATCGTCGCGTCTGCGGATTTCCGGCCAGTTGTTTCGCTTGCACGCCTGGCAACCCGGCGATAAAAATATCGGGAAGTTCATCAACCTGGATGAATGCCGGATACGGCGGTTCCGGCAGAGAACCCGCGCACGCGGATATTTGAGCAATCAATATGATCCGAGCCAGCAGGCTCCAACACGATTTTCTAGTTTTCATAATTCATCCAAACGCAGTCGACTCCATCCAGAAACATATGGATTAGCAATCCAATTCCCAGCAAGCGTGTCTTCGGGATTGCCGCAAGTACCACGTATGCCGCGATAAATGGGTATTGATGCAGGGGATGGAATCCAATGCTGCAACGCCCCGGATCATACACCGGACTTGCCAGCAGATGATCGAGATCGACAGCCATCGTAGCGAGCATAATCAGAAACGCCCTCGCGAAAATTTTTCTAAAACAGATTCTCGCCGTTGCTGCAGGCACGATAAAATGCAGAAGCAGGTGAATAACGGGTCGCAGCATCAGGAAATTCCGAATTTTCTGACAGGCAATAAAAAAGCCGCCCAGAATCTGGGCGGCGTATCAAGCAGAAGGTGTTCCAGACACCGAAAAATCGTTTCCTGAACTATACAAACCTCATTGTTCGTAAAAATCCATCCCGTCTTTTCGTCAATGCCTGCGAACCGCAATTCAGTTGTCGCTAACTCGCGCTGTCCAGGCGAACGAGCTTGCGTCAAAATGAGCGCATGATGAGAGGTAACACGCTAACTCAAGAACTGATTCCTGCTTCCTTCATGGCTGTTACGCCGGCACTGCCCGTTTAAACACCCCATCTCCGTGCGTACCGATTTGGTACGGGCAAATGCTACTACATCTTGTGCCTGAAGGCGAGTTGAGTACAAGATGTGGACAAGTCATAGAAAAATTGCAAAAGAATTAAGGGGCACTAAATCGTGACGAGCACATACGAAGTCAACAAACGAAATAAAGTTCGCCAGCTGCGGGAATATGCACACTACGACCGGGACACTGTTTTCAAGATTCTGGACACGGCGCTGGTCGCACACGCCGCATTCGTCCAGGACGGATTTCCTGTCGTCGTGCCAATGATTTTCGGCCGCGAGGACGAGACTATTTATCTGCATGGTGCGCGCAAGGCGCGAGTCATACGCTTGCTGGAAAAAACTGAGCAGGCTTGCGTAAACGTCACGCTACTCGACGGCATTGTGCTTGCGCGCTCCGCATTTAATTCGTCCATGAACTATCGATCGGTCAGTATCTTTGGCACTCCGCGACTCGTCGATGGAAACGACGAGAAGCTGCGGATATTGCGCATCATCAGTGAACACACGATGCCAGGCAGATGGGATGAAGTGAGAGAGTCTCACGAACGCGAGATAAAAATGACGGGTGTGATTGCGCTCGATATTGAATCCGCATCCGCAAAGGTGACAGACGGTATGCCGCAGGATGAAGATGAGGACTACGAGATTCCGGTTTGGGCCGGCGTGCTGCCCCTTACAACAACGATTGGTACACTTGAAAGCGACGAACGGCTGCTACCCGGTGCCGATCCATCGGCCGCCGTCAAAGCGTTACAAGGCAGAATAGTCTAGATCTGCAGATGGCAAATGACCGTTTTTTAGCCATATCACCGATGACTTTTCTGCCCTGACCGACACCGTCACGCCTGCTGGAAATCGCAGCCACGACTCAATCGGCCAACTTTCTTTTTCGCAGTTAATCAATCCTGAAACGACAAGAATTTCACTGCCGTCCGACGGCAAAGTTAATCTGCTTCCTGTTGACATCCTGAACATTTTGACCGATTCGGCACCATATTCGTGTAGCGGCAAAATTTTTATGCTGTCATCTTGGGTGTCCTGCCAGAGGCCTTTGTTATTCGTGTCCACAACGACTGGCCGGAGGTCTTGCGGATCGAATTGCCGAAGCTTTACCAGTATG
>JBLHLN010000130.1:0-6648 GCA_047620565.1 Woeseiaceae bacterium | reverse complement strand
ACCCTGTCACCGGCGCGCAGATTTTTTACGGCCATGATTTGCGTCTCCAACTGCATTGCCGCTGTCAGCCCAAGGTCAGCGCCACAACTATCAGGAAACGGCGACAAACCATATAACGACAAACCCGGTCTGTTCCATAACCGGCCCTGCTCCAACGCATCGTTGAACAATTCGTCAATCGCCGGCCAGCCAAGCATTCCTGCGGAATTGGAGATACTGATGTCGCCCTGAAATCCTTCAATGGACGATGCAAACCTGCGTATCTGCTCGCCAGTCATCGCGTCGTTTCTGTTATCGGCATTCGCGAGATGGGTCATTATTCGAAGTTCACCAATGGCCGAACAGTGCTGTAATTTCTCAAGCACACTTTCAACTTCTTCGACGCGAAAGCCCAGCCGATTCATTCCGGTATCGATCTTCAGCCAGACAATTGCGTTGCCTGTCGCGGAATTTTGCAACCATGAAATTTGTTCTTCGCAATGCACACAAAATTGCAGGCGAAGTGCCAGCGCTTCCGCAACTTCATCTTCCGCAAGCAACCCACCCAAAACAACAATTGGAGAATCAACGCCGCTTGCTCTGAGCGTCTTCGCCTCAGATAAACGCGCAACGGCGAGGCAATCCGCATCCCCCAGAGCCATGGCCACTGACACCAGTCCATGACCGTACGCATTTGCCTTGATCACGGCCATCAGGTGTGAGCCGCGGGACACTTTTTTAAGGAATTCGAAGTTTTGTCTGATTGCGCCGAGGCGGATTCGCACTCGCGCAGCGGAACTCACTGATAGGCCTCATCCGCGTAGGTTTCCGGCACCCAGTTTTCAAACTTGGTAAACCGCCCGACGAACGTCAGCGGAAAATCACCAATCGGACCGTTTCTCTGTTTGGCGATGCTGATATCAGCGATACCTTTCCGCGGCGTGTCCTGTTTATAGACTTCCTCACGGTAAATAAAGACGATCAGGTCCGCATCCTGCTCGATTGCACCTGACTCGCGAAGATCCGACATTACCGGCCGTTTATCCGGCCGCTGCTCAACACTTCGATTCAACTGGGATAGCGCAATGATCGGCACTTCGAGTTCTTTTGCCAGCGCCTTAAGCGATCTTGATATTTCCGAGATTTCCGTTGCTCGATTCTCGGTGTTGCCATGTACCTGCATCAACTGCAGGTAGTCAATAACAATCAATCCAAGATCCGACTCGCGCTTGAGTCGTCGGGAGCGTGCGCGGATTTCTGTCGGTGATAATCCGGGTGAGTCGTCAATATAGATGGGTGCATCGGACATCAGCTGCACAGCAGTATTAATTCGTGACCAGTCTTCATCCGGAAACTTGCCAGTTCGCAGATGGGTCTGGTCTACCCGACCGAGCGAAGAAATCATTCGAAACGCCAATTGTTGAGAAGGCATTTCCATCGAAAATATTGCAGTAGGAACTCTAGCGCCAATGGCAGCGTTTTCAGCAATGTTTACGGCCAGGGTGGTCTTGCCCATCGAAGGGCGACCCGCAATGATAATTAACTCGCCGGGTTGCAGACCGGCTGTCAGTTTGTCGAATTCATTAAAGCCGGATGGAATACCTGTGATGTCGCCGCCCGATTGGTGTAGCAAATCGATACGATCAACCGCGGCCGGTAATATCTGTTTGAGCGGTCTGAAGCCAACACGTCCACGCGAGCCTTTTTCCGCGATTTCAAAAACCAGTCGTTCCGCTTCGTCGACCAGCTCGGATGCTGATCGACCGTCTGTTGTATATGCATTGCCGCTGATTTCATTGCCCGCACTGATGAGTGAGCGCAACGTCGATCGCTCCCGCAAAATGGTGGCATAGGCACGAACATTTGCGGCACCGGGGGTTTCATTAGACAACGTCGCCAGGTATTCCAGACCGCCAGCCTTATCGAGCTCACCGCGGTTGTCCAGAAACTCGGATACTGTTACGACGTCACAGGGACTACTGTTTTCGGCCAACTCGGCGACGGCCGAAAAAATCAGCCGATGATCGTTACGATAAAAATCGCTGGCGACAATAAGGTCGGCGACTTTGTCCCAGGCGGCGCTGTCAAGCATGAGGCCACCAATCAGGGATTGCTCGGCTTCGATGGAATTCGGCGGCATCTTCAACCGGCTTTCGGCTGAATCAATCCCTACCCCGTCATCCAGAGCTCGAACCATTTATTCCTTTTCCTTGGACGCACGATGTCGGCAAGATCACGCTTGCCAATCAATTATTTCGTTAGATACACCTTGCAAAGGTGCGGCCTGATACCGTACCACAGACAGGCCACAGCCGATGACAAACTTATTCTTCTGCGACGACTTTTACGGTTACTTCGACATTAATATCGGAATGCAGATGCAGGCCAACGACGAAGTCGCCAATCTCGTGAATTGGGCCGTCCGGCATACGAATTTCACTTCGATTGACCTCGACACCGACTTTTTCGAAAGCCGCGGCCATATCAAGCGGGCCGATTGAACCAAACAATTTGCCCTCGCTGCCCGCATTTGCGGGTATGACCAGGTCCATGCCCTGAATCAGTTCGCCACGAGCCTTGGCGGACGCCAGATCATCTGCGGCTGCCTTTTCAAGGTCGTCACGCTTCGCTTCAAACTCAGCAAGATTATCCTTGGTGGCCAGTGCGGCTTTGCCCCTCGGTAACAGGTAATTTCGACCGTAACCAGCCTTCACCGATACCAGGTCGCCAATATTCCCAAGATTTTCAATCTTATCCAGCAAAATAACGTTCATTTTTTCAAATCCTGCAATTCAATTTTTAAATTTCAACAGCAAATGCAATTTCTTAGTTCTCTTTAGCCAAACCGCGGGTGCGATAATCAAACCACGCATCGGTGTAGCCAATAACTGCAAATGCAACAACCAAAACCACATTAAGAATTGGCAATAGTGCATATGACGCAATTAGCACAAACACCGGCAGTCGACCTTGAGCCCGAAGCCAGTGCAGCAATGCGAGGCCCTGGATCCAGAAAACCGCAAAAAGTACGAACGCGACATTCTGCAGCCAGGCTGCACCAGTCACCAGGGCTAATACCGAAGTGACGGCCAATATACCAGCCAGTACCCGACCAAAATTCAAGTCACGAAACCGGCCAAAAACTCCTGCTTGCTCGGGCAAACTCTGAAACAGCGCATAGCCCAGCAACAACACTAATACATACAACGACCAGCTAAAGAACACGAAAAGCATGGTCATCTGCGGCACAATCACCGCCTGCCTTTCCAGCAACAACCCGGCCTGCTCCGCCAGACCGTTTTCCCTGAACACTTCAGCGAGCGTTTCGACAACGCCGTTCCAGTAGTCCGTCGGGTCTCCCAGAACAACGAAAAATGCCAGCGTTGCAATGCCAGCCACAATTGCCGACACCTGTAATGTCAGGATCAGCGACCGCCAGTTTCTGAGCAAAACGCCCAAAACAATTACCGGTAACCAGGTACTGCCTGCGTTCGCCAGTATCTGAACCACTGGCACGTTGACAAGCAACGCAACGCCTGCCAAAACCGTTCCTGCAGCAATTGCCTGCAGGGCGGAATATCGCAACCCGTACTGCAACGACAGCAATGCCATGACCAGTCCGCTAAAAATCGGCGATAGCGGCAACAACAAAGTGCCTGCCAACCCCAGAACCCCGTTCTGTGGTCGGGCAACCAGCCATGCGGCTATCGGTTGCACGCCTGCAATCTTTAATCGTCCCGAATCAGTGTCTGTCTGTGTACGGCAAAAGTGCCAGATACCTGGCGCGCTTGACAGCCGTCGCCAACTGTCTCTGATAGTGCGCCTTTGTGCCTGTAATACGGCTCGGAACAATTTTGCCGGTTTCAGTTACATATGCCTTGAGCAAACCAAGATCCTTGTAATCGATCTCTTCGATACCTTCGGCGGTGAAGCGGCAGTATTTCCGTCTACGTGAATAACGACTCATTTCAATCTACTCCGTCAGGCGCTCTTCGCTTCGGCAGCCGAATCATCGGCGGCGTCCACTTCGGCATCTTTGTCAGTGCTGTCTTCTACGCTTTGATCTTTACTTTCAGCAGCGGGCTCATCAGCGGTTTCATCAGATATTGCTGCGGCAGGATCATCGTCACCGGCTTCAGCCGCCTTCTCAACCTCTTCAGCCGCAGGCTCAACAGCCGGCTCCTCGGCAGGCGCAGGTGCAGCTTCGGCAGCAGGCTCAGCTTCCGCAGCTTCGGCAGCGGGGGCGTCTTCGGCAGCAGGCTCAGCTTCCGCAGCGGGAGCGTCTTTAGCAGCAGTATCGTCCGCTGCAGCGTCATCCGCTTTGGATTGTTCTGCAGCTTCCTTGGCCGCTTTACTCGCCGCAATTTCGCTTTCGGCAAGAATGGCCGTTTCCGCAGCAGCCTTGGCGTCGCGACGTTTTTGCGACTCACGCTCGCGAACCTTTTCTTCCTCGACAGCAATGGCCATCGGCGAAGCCTCGGTAATCGCTTCTTTTCGGCTAATAACCATATGCCGAAGTACAGCGTCGTTAAATTTGAATGCAGTGGTGATTTCGCTGACCACTTCGTGATTACACTCAGCGTTCAAAAGAACGTAGTGCGCTTTGTGTGCTTTCTGGATTGGGTGGGACAGCTGACGCCGACCCCAGTCTTCAGAACGGTGAATTGTCCCGCCTGATTCGGTGACCATGCCCTGGTAGCGTTCTACCATTGCAGGTACCTGTTCGCTCTGGTCCGGATGGACCAGAAACACGATTTCGTAGTGTCTCATTGTCTTCCCTTGTGGATGAAATACCGCCGAATACCTGGTCAAAAAACAAGATACCCGTACGGATTACAGCTTCCCGGTCTGTCCGGTGAAGCAAGGTTTTCCCTGCATTCCTGCAGGGAGGCGCATCCTAACGGAGCCGCGTTGTCTATTCAAGCAACATTCGCGGCTAAAGCCGCTCCCACGGTACTATTCGAGGTGTCGTGGGAGCGGCTCTAGCCGCGAATCTATGCCTGCCGCTGCCGTACCGCCTCATACAGGCAAATCCCGGTCGCGACAGAGACATTCAGGCTGGATACCTCGCCCTGCATCGGCAGGCTCGCCAACTGACTGCATTTGGCGGCAATGTTCTTCTTCAGACCCGTGTGCTCGCGCCCCATTACGAAAGCCGCGGGCTCGGTAAGGTCGCACTGGTATATGGTTTGCTCAGCCGAGTCACTGGTACCAATCGTCGTAATGCCATAGTCAGCCATCCAGCCGAGTACCCGGACAATATTGCCCACTGCCGCAAATGGCAGGGTTTCCGCAGCGCCGGCTGCTACTTTACTGACTGTCGGGCCAAGGCCGGCGGATCCGTGTCTCGGCACTACAACGGCGTCCACGCCAGCGGCATCTGCGGTACGCAAACATGCGCCGAGATTGTGTGGATCCTGCAAGCCATCCAGCACCAGCAACAAGAGCGGCTCGCCGTCATCGTCGGTCAGCCGGCTTTCGATCATGGACCTCAGCGCTGCCTCGTCCAGAACCCGACTACGCCGAATCTCCGCCACGACACCCTGGTGCCGCGCTTCGCCACTGATTTGTTGTAACCTCGCACGATTCGCGGCCTGTATTTCAATGCCACTCCTGTTCGCCTGCGAAATCAGGGCCTCAACACGCGGGTTGGCCGTTTGATACTCCGCATATATGCGCAGAATTTCCGCACTCTCCCGCGACATGAGTTGTTCCACTGCGCGAAGCCCCGTGACGTAGCTGGCCTTGCTCATCGTTTTGCCTTCCTGCGACCGCCTGCGCCTGAACGCGGTTTCCGACCGTTCGCGACCAATTGAAAATCGATACGCTTGGTATCGAGATCGACCTTCGCGACAACAATTTCCATTTTGTCGCCAAGACCATATCGCTGCCCGCTGCGCTCGCCAACCAGAGACTGGCTGCCCGGATCAAATTTGTAATAGTCGTTTTGCAAACTGGTCACGTGCACAAGACCATCGATCTGCAATTCCGGTATCTGCACAAAGACACCGAAATTTGTCACTCCTGTGACAACGCCATTGTATTGCTCGCCAACCTTGTCCTCCATGTACTGACACTTGAGCCACGCCTCCACTTCCCGGGTCGCTACCTCAGCGCGACGTTCGTAAGCAGAACAGGTCGTACCCAGGTGTTCCATTGCGCTATTGTCATAGCTGTAATTACCCGGCTTACCGCCACGCACGATGTGTCGAATCGCCCGATGCACGAGTAAATCCGGGTAGCGCCTGATCGGCGAGGTGAAGTGCGCATAGGCGTCAAGTGCAAGCCCGAAGTGCCCGATATTCTTTGGTGTGTACTCGGCGTGTGTTAAAGATCGCAACATTGCCATCGATATGGCGGCACTATCTGGCCGGTCTTTGACCTGTTGAATGATATTGTTGAACTGCCGCGGTTCGACGTGATCAGGATGCGGTACTTTCAATCCCAATCCAACCAGGTACAAACGAAGTTCATCGAATCGTTCCGGATCGGGTTTCGCATGGACACGATACAGACCGGCTATTTGATTCTTGCGGATGTATTTCGCTGCCTGCACATTTGCCGCGATCATGCATTCTTCAATCAGGCGATGAGCATCATTACGCGGGACCGCACTGATCTTTTCCACCAGTCCCTTCTCACTCATTTCGATTCGGGTCTGCGGAATAT
>JBLHLN010000129.1:0-6760 GCA_047620565.1 Woeseiaceae bacterium | reverse complement strand
AATTCTTCGCGCAACATTTGGTCAAAACTTCTAAGCACACCGTCTTTGCGCACAAGGATGGTGGTCTCAGACCCCAACGCATTAAATACGCCGGCCAGTTCGACGGCGACGTAGCCACTGCCCACCAGGGCAACTCGTTGCGGTCGGTCAGGCAATGCAAAGAAACCGTCAGACGTAATGCCATGCTCTGCACCGTGGATGCGTGGGACAATCGGATATCCACCGGTCGCAATGACGATTTTATCGGCGCTGTACGTGATGCCATCCACGTCCACGCTTTTGTCGTCCACAAATTTCGCGCGGCCTTCAATATGAGTGACGTCTTTGCGATCCAGGTTGGACGCATAAATGCCATTCAGCCTCGCAATATAGGCGTCGCGATTATCCTTAAGCGCCACCCAATCGTGGCCGTTCAGCGTGACGTCAAAACCAAAATCCCTGGCATGATGCGCCATGTGGGCGTGGTGTGCGCTGTACCACATGATCTTTTTGGGTACGCAACCGACGTTGACACAGGTACCACCGAGCGGGGCAAACTCTACGACTGCTGACTTCGCGCCATATTCTGCGGCACGCTGGGCATGCGCCAAACCACCGCTGCCACCGCCGATAACAATAAGATCAAATTTTGTTGTCACGCCCGTTCCTTCCGCTATCTAATCTGTCAATTGACCCTGTGATACCATCCTGCCGCCTGCCGACAAATGATGGGAACGAATGTCGAATCCACTATCAAATGCATCCGCCCTGCCACGTTTCGGCGACATCAGACCGGAGCACGCACTGCCAGCGCTGCGAGAGCTTATCGCACAGCATCGCCGAAAGCTTGCTGAGCTCCTGGAAAATTCCTCCAGCAGGGATTTCGACTCGTTTATTGCGCCGCTGGAGGAAATGAACCACGAGCTAAGCAGATTGTGGTCACCCATCAGCCATTTACAAAGTGTGCTGGGGGATCCTGCCTGGCGGGATGCTTATAACGATTCGTTGCCTTTAATGACCGAACATGGCACTGAATTATCACAAAACATGCGACTGCAGGAGTCGTACCAGGCAGTTGCCGATCATATGCCGGCTGACGCCACACCGGCAATGACTATGCTTGTTGAACAGGCACTGAGAGATTTCCGGCTTGCCGGAGTCGCGCTCCCCGAGGAACAGAAAGCCCGTTACCGCGAATTGATGCAAAGTCTCGCCGCGGCTCAGGCTAAATTCGATCAAAACGTTCAGGACGCCACAGACAACTGGCAGTTTCATGCGACCGCCGACTCGCAGGTGGCCGGGCTGCCTGAGTCAGTCCGCAACCGGGCCAGGCAGGCGGCCAGCGAGCAGAAGCTCGATGGCTGGTTGCTAAAGCTGGACTTTCCAACCTATCACGCTGTCAGCACTCACGCAGACGATCGCGATGTACGTGAGGCATTTTACAGAGCATGGGCAACACGAGCATCGGATCAGGGTAGTGGCCCGGAATGGGACAACAGTGAAATTATCGAGTTGATCCTTGCGTTGCGTCATGAAGCGGCCGAGCTCGTTGGCTTCGGCAACTATGCGGAGTATTCCCTCGCGACCAAAATGGCCGGCACTGTAGATGAAGTTCTCGGCTTCCTGACCGAGCTCGCGACGAGAACGCACAGTACGGCGGAAAGAGAACTGCAGGAAATCCAGGAAATTGCCACTGCTCCGCTGCAGGCATGGGATGTCGCCTACAATCTCGAAAAGCTGAAGGTTAAGAAATATTCGGTATCAGACGAATCGTTGCGCCAGTATTTTCCATCAGCCGTCGTCAAGAAAGGACTCTTTGTCCTCGCCGAAAAACTCTACAAAATATCCGTGGTTGAAAACGATGCGGTACACGGCTGGCATGACACTGTCAGGTATTACGAAGTTCGCGATCAGGAACAAAACATTCTCGGCAGCTTCTATACCGATCTGTATGCACGCAGCGGTAAACGAAGTGGCGCATGGATGGACGAATGTATTATTCGCAAGAATCTTCACGGCGAGAATATTTCGCCGGTCGGCTACCTCATATGCAATTTTTCGCCACCTGACTCTGCTGGTATTTCCTTGCTGACGCACGCTGACGTCGTAACGCTGTTTCATGAGTTCGGGCACATGCTGCATCACTTGCTGACCCGGGTCGACTACCCAAGCATAGCCGGTATTAACGGTGTGCCATGGGATGCAGTTGAGCTACCCAGCCAGTTCATGGAAAATTTCGCCTGGAGTTACGACGTGTTGAAAACTGCCTCGTCGCACGTCGAATCGGCCCATCCCTTACCGGAGGAATTGTTCGCCCGCCTTGAAGAGAGCCGCTACTTTGGTGAGGGATTGTCAATGCTGCGGCAGATCGAGTTCGCGCTCTTCGATTTTCGCCTGCATGCAGGGTACGACCCGGCGGTCGGTGTCGACACGCTAAAAGTGCTCGACAAGGTCCGCGATGAAGTCGCGTTGATCAAACACCCGGCGTACAACCGATATCCAAACAGTTTCTCGCATATTTTCGCCGGTGGTTACGCGGCGGGTTATTACAGCTACAAATGGGCTGAAGTGCTGGCTGCCGATGCATTCGCCGCATTTGAAGAGAGCGGCATCTTCAACGTCGAGACTGCCGCTCGTTTCCGACGGGAAATTCTTGAGGTCGGCGGCAGCCGCGATTTTATGGAAGCCTATATTGCTTTTCGCGGTCGCAAACCGACGCTGGATGCATTGCTTGAGCAAAGCGGAATAGGCAAAGCCGCGTGAAAATTGCCACCTGGAATGTGAATTCCCTGAATGTCCGGTTAGCGCATGTCCTCGAGTGGCTTGACAGTGCCAGGCCGGATGTCCTGGTTTTGCAGGAAATCAAACAACTGACCGAAAAGTTTCCGCAGGAAGCTATTAAGGAAGCGGGTTATGAAAGCTTCGCAAGCGGGCAAAAAACCTACAACGGTGTTGCTGTTATCAGCCGCAACCCATCCACCGATCATGTCACTGATTTTCCCGGTTTCGATGACCCGCAAAGGCGCATTCTTGCTTCGACTATTGATGGTGTTCGCGTAATTAATTTGTATATTCCGAATGGCCACAGCGTCGGCTCCGAAAAATTTGAGTACAAGCTGAAATGGCTGGCCGCTCTGCACGGATTCCTGCAAGCGGAACTCAAGGCGAATAAAAACCTGGTGGTTCTGGGTGACTTTAATATCGCCCCGGACGATCGCGACGTTTACGACGCCGAAAAATGGGGCGAGGATATCTTGTGCAGCCCGGCTGAACGCGAAGCGTTGACCGGACTGACAGCACTGGGTTTATCGGACGTGTTCCGCCAATTCGAGCAGGCGGAGAAAACCTTTAGCTGGTGGGACTACCGCGCAGCTGGATTTCGACGCAATGCAGGGCTGCGAATCGACCTGATCCTGGCAAGCGAGGCGCTGGCCGGATCGTGCCAGGCAAGTTATATCGACCGTGAGCCGCGCACCTGGGAACGGCCTTCGGATCATACGCCGGTCATTGCCGAGTTCTCGCTGGAATAGCTGTGATTGCTGGAAATGCGGACATATGACATATTCTTGGAACCACGTCTCTTTTTTTGCCGCGCAGGGTGTACCAGTTCCGCTCACCCGCCTGAAATCAGGGCTTTTGAGCTCTATCTTTCCGCTAAGCTACGCGCATCAGGTTGAGTAATGAACCAAACGCACAAAACTCGTTTCGGGTATGCGGGTATCTCAACGCCAACTAAAAAGAATAAAAAGCTGATGACCCAGGATCGCCGCAGCGACTACGACGTGACTAATACTGTGCAGGTAAGTGATCCTGTCGCCGTTCGCGACGCCGTTCACGATTTGTTTACAGAGTCCTACCCCGGCGCTTCATTCGATAAGTTATGGCTCGCGTTTTACGACTTCGCACGACTCTTCACAGGCCAGTACCCTGGCTATCGTGGCTGCGACACTACCTATCATGACATGCAGCATACGCTGGACATGACACTGGCGCTGGCGCGACTGGTCGTCGGCTACGAGCGAAGCGTTGATCCGGCGGACCGCCTCGGCGCGCATCGCGCACAAATGATTATCGTCACCTCGTTATTTCACGATTCCGGCTACATTCGGCATAAAGAACGCGACAAAGATTTCGAAAACGGTGCCGAGTTTACGCTTTATCACGTATCCCGCAGCGCAGACTTCCTGCGTCGCTATTTACCCGAACTTGGGCTGTCGCAGGACGTCGCAGTCAGCAGCATAATTGTGCACTTCACGGGTTACGAACTGGACCTGGATAAAATCGAACTGGACGACCCGCGCGATGCCATCTGTGGTCACTTACTCGGCACGGCCGACCTGGTCGCACAAATGGCGGATCGTTGTTATCTCGAGAAATGTCGCGATCGCTTATACAACGAGTTCGTCCTCGGCGGCATTGCCATTGAGAATGCAGCACAGGGCGAGTACATGGTGCGCTATGAATCCGGCATCGATCTGTTGAGGAAAACACCGATGTTTTATCAACAGGTTTCCAAGGATCGCCTGCAGCTCAAATTCAACCGGGCATACCGCTACTTTGAGGTGTTGTTTGACGGGAAAAACCCGTATGTCGATGCTATTAAGAGCAATCTGACACATCTCGTCAAGGTACTGAAAACCGACCAATGGCAGTTATTGCGCCGGGAGCCACCGTATTTCCTCGGCGTTAGCGGGGCGGTGGAGAATGTTGATTATATGGTGCAGAAACTGCTTGCGGGGGTACCGCAACAACAGGAGACGCCAGCAGACGTACGGACCGCGTGACCGTAAGTCCGCAATCTATGCCAACAGGATTGCCTTTTCCAATTCTGCTTTGACAAAATGCAGGCGGTCGTTGCCGAAAAACATTTCGTCCCCCACAAAAAACGTGGGCGCACCAAACACACCCCTTTCGATGGCCTCGTCCGTATTTGACCGCAATCTGGCCTTGATATCGTCGTCCGTGATACGCGGGTATATTTCGTCAGGTACCAGTCCCGCATCACTGATGATTTTTGTCAGCACCGAATCATCATTGACATCCAGCCCGTGCGCCCATACAGCATCGAATAATGGTTGATGGAGCAGGTCAAGGCGGTCCATTTCATCGGCAACGAGCGCAACACGTAACGCCTTGATTGTATTGACCGGAAACGCCGGATTCATCGCGTACGGGATTTGATAGTAAGCGGCCCAACGGCGTACATCGGCAAACAAATAATTTCCCCTGGCTGCAAGCGTTGCCGGGGGCTGATTGCCAATACTCTGCATCAACGCCCCAAGCAGTACGGGTCTATAAACAATATCAGCATTCAGATTCGCCAGCTGGCTATTGGCCAGGTAGGTGTATGGGCTCACGTAGTCGTAAAAAAATTCCACTTTCCTGTTCATGTCGATTTCATTTCCATGTAATTAGCCCGGGCTTTGACCCTGCCAATCCAGTTGTGTATAGCCACGTACGGATCCAGATCGAATCCTCCTTCGTTCGCAATATGTGTGTAGGCAAACAGCGCAATGTCCGCAATACTGAATTCGCCGCCGGCAAAATAATCGTTCACAGACAGGTGCTGCTCCATGACCTCCAGTGCCTTGTAGCCGCCCGCCTTTTTCTCTTCCAGCGCAGCCTGTTTGTCCGGCGGGTTGCCGAGGTACCTGATGATGAAGCGCGATGTCGCGATGTTCGGCTCGTGGCTGTACTGTTCGAAGAACAGCCACTGCAGGATTTCGGCCCGCGCAAAAGCGTCGCCGGCAAAAAACTCGCTGCCATCTGCGAGGAAACAAAGAATCGCATTGGACTCTGCAAGGTAGCGGCCATCAGGCAACGCCAGCAACGGAATCTTGCCGTTACGATTCATCGCCAGAAATTCCGCTGTCCTGGTGTCACCGGCCATGAGGTCAACTTCCTGCCACTCGTAACCGATTTGCATCTCCGAGCACAGCAGCTGGATTTTGTAACAGTTGCCGGATTTCGAATCGCCGTAAACCTTAAGTTTGCTATTGCTCATTCATTCCCTCTCGCTAGCGTGCGCACAGCCAGGACCTCGCGTCGATTCAGTCGCCGATTCGCGAGAAACGCGGCAACGCCGGCTGCGCAGAATGCGTATATGTGATCAACCGGATTAATGGTGTTGCTGAAAAAGTTCTCCATCGTGTCTCGCGACAAACCGCCGAGCACGCGAATTGCCGGTTCCTCAATGTAGCGTCCGGTCTCAAGTACACCAATCATCAGATTGCCAAAATATGCGCCAATACAGGCCATCGTCGCCGCCAGTAGCGGAAACCGCCAATCGAGACCGCGGCCGAATCTTTGTACAGCGAGACCAATGAGGGCGCCCATCAGCACTGGAAACCAGGGAAAAACCCGGCCGCTGTTCATTGCGAAAACCGCGAACAACCAGGACAGAAGCAAGGTCACCGCCAAACTTCCGCTTGCTGCGCGAATAAGGGACTGCTCGGCCAGAATTTTCCGCGCATCCGGCTTCGCGAACTGCTCCGGCCTGCGGCGAGAGTGTTTTTGCCTGAGTCGAAACATAATGGTATTGACGTCTGTCGGTTGAACCGAGCGCAGTATATTACACGCCCTGCCGATCAACGGCGGCAGATGTTATTGCGGCATTCGCGGCAACGAGTGGTATATTTGCCACCACGGATCGGCACGCGATGATCCGCCGTTACAGCCGGAGAAACAGTTGCCAAAACGAAGCCCGATCAGAATTGCCGGAGTAGTTACCACAGTGGCGATTGTTGCTATTGGGGCTGGCTGTGCAGCACCAACAGCGCAG
>JBLHLN010000128.1:0-6773 GCA_047620565.1 Woeseiaceae bacterium | reverse complement strand
CATAATCCAGATTCCAGGTGCGTCTGCTCATTTTCTCCTCCTCTGGTAGTTTCCCTGGTGCCCGTTCAGCCTAATTCCGATTTCACTTCAACACTCGCTGCAACGCGTTTCTTAAGATTGGCTAATTCCTCTGCCACGCTCTCTTCTGCTTCCAATCCGGCAAACTCATGGTTCAGATCCTTCGGCAAACCGAGATCATATGCCTCAATTCTGCCCTCCACGTCGTCAATACGCCTCGTGTATTGTTCGAAGCGAACCATCGCATCATCTATTTTGTAGTCGTGGATTTTCTTCCTCGCGGCCAGTCTGCTGTTGGCAGTTTTGTGCCTTGCCAGCAACGATTTCTGCCGTGCTTTCGCGTCCAGCAGCTTTTTCTCCAGTCGCGAAATATCGTTGTTTAGCTTGGACAGCCCTTCGTCAATTGATGAGTAGTCGGATTTGAGCATGTCGGTAGCCGCCTGCGCCCTGGCTTTCTCCACCAGTGCGGCTTTGGCAAGATCCTCGCGTCCTTTGCGCAATGCCAGTTCGGCCTTCGAATCCCACTCCGATAGCTCGCGTTCCAGATGTCCAAGTTTGCGATTCAGATCCTTCTTGTCCGCGATCGAACGAGCGGCAGCGGAACGGACCTCTACCAGCGTGTCCTCCATTTCCTGAATCATCAGCCTGACAATTTTCTCCGGGTCCTCAGCTTTGTCCAGGATCGCGTTGATATTCGAGTTCACGATGTCACTGAATCTCGTGAATATGCCCATTGCTTTGTCCTCTTTGATTAGGTTTTGTAACGTTTGATGCATTGTTAGCGGTGCTTTTAGTAATACTTATTGCAGCTTCCGTGCCAGTTTTCATGAAAGTCCATAACTTATTGTTTCAATGATATTTACTGACTTTATTCGGTGGTTGACAAGTAAACCGCTGGTGGTTATTTTCACCATCTATTGGCTTTTTTCGCTAACTCTTGGTTTATTTGACTCATGTCGGTTGACAGACCCGTACAACCCATCATTGGCGAGGCTCCGGTATTCCTGGAGATGCTTGAGCATGTCTCGCGCGCGGCACCCTTAAGCAAGCCTGTCCTGGTCGTCGGGGAGCGCGGCACGGGCAAGGAATTGATCGCGTCGCGCCTGCACTTTCTGTCCCGTCGCTGGGAGCAGCCGCTTATCAAGGTCAATTGCGCTGCCCTTACCGAATCGATACTTGAGTCGGAGCTGTTTGGTCATGAGGCCGGCGCATTCACGGGCGCCGTACGAACACACGTCGGCCACTTTGAGCGTGCTGATGGTGGAACATTGGTTCTCGATGAGCTTGCAACTATTTCTCTGCGTATGCAGGAGAAAATTCTGCGGGTTATCGAGTACGGGGAATTGCAACGTGTCGGCGGCAGCGACACGTTTTTTGTCGACGTGCGCATTGTCGGCTCAACGAATTCGGATTTGCAGGCATTGGCACTTGAGGGCCGCTTTCGCGAAGACTTGCTTGACCGGCTCGCGTTCGACGTTATCACTGTGCCGCCGCTTCGCGAGCGCATGGAGGATATTCTCCCCCTCGCCTACGCCTTTGCACTGAATATGATTAGCGAACTTCAGCGTCCGGTGTTTCCGGGATTCGGCGCCAGGGCATCGTCGTCTTTGTTACGTCACGACTGGCCTGGAAACGTCAGGGAGCTGAAAAACGCAATTGAAAGGTCCGTTTATCGATTGACGGATCAGGGCAAGCAGGTCACGCAGATCGCGTTTGACCCGTTTGATTCACCGTTTCGCCTGCGAGACAGTGGCGCGAGCGCAAAATCAGTAACTACCGAACGAAGACCGAAACGTATGCAGATTTTGCCAACAGAACTTCCGGCAAGACTGGATGAGATGGAAAAAGAGTACCTGCGTGCAGCATTAGAGAAGTCGCGTTTTAATCAGCGAGTCGCCGCGAATCTGCTCGGCCTGAGCTATCACCAGTTTCGCGGCAAAGTCAGGAAACACGCGATGGATGTAAGAGGTCCTGAAACCTGATTTGTGACTGTTTGCAGTACTCTATGAATCGTCGCGATAACGCCTGACATAGATTGCCGCTGTCGTAAACAATCCGCAGACGATCATGCCGATCCACAGACCCCCATTAGCCAGGAACCCACCAAGGTCCATGAGTGTGAACAAACTAATCGACTCATTGGCAAATCTTTCATAAAGGTCGTCCCCCTGGAACAACAGCTCCATATTGTCGACGTCTATGAACAAAGGCATTTTCACAGTACGAATAAAGAATGCTTCCACGAAAACGGTGCTGTCGAAGAGAATCTTTTCGAATATCGGCAACATTGCGATCGGCAGGAAAGCAGTCAGTAGCGGTGATCGTTTTGTGAATGCAGAAACGAAAAGGAACCAGCCGATAAAAGGCGACATCCACATTGGCAGTGCAAGCAGGAAAACCAGTGTCGCCGTCCAGTTGTCGAAGAACGGTGCAGATGACCAAATAAGGTGCCAGGCACTGCCGCCTCGAGCCATCAACCATACGCTCGTAATCAACATTACAATGAGATGAGTCGCGATTATTACTGCGAACGTAATGAGCGGAATAACTACGACGGCAGTCAACAACTTGGATAGTACTGTTTCGAAGTCAGTTGACGGAATAGAGCGCCAGAAAAGAATGCTGCGGTCCCTACGCTCTGCGTACAGGGAATCCAAAGTATAGAAAATGGTCATTATCCACATCGCAAAAACGAATGTGGTCGAGAGCCCTATCAAGATTCCTGATATTGCTGCTGCGCGCATACTTTCCGGCACATTGGAAGCAGCGACAATGCCCGTGTCAATGAGCTCTTCAATCCCGTGACCATGGATCGAGACCTGGCCGGTCAGTGACATCAGCGACACCAGGAGCGCAATAACGGCAGGCGTTACGTACAGGGCCCGATGTTCCCACAACTCACGCTGCAATAACGCAAACTGGCTTTTGATCATGCCACTGCCCCCTTTATTTTGGCGACGAACAGATCCGCGATATCCGGCGTTCGAAGCTCGCCCAGCCCTGTCAGCTGTTCACGATTTACGCCCTCAAAAGTCAGAACCTTCTTGCCGAATACATCCCGCTCATAAATTGGATTCAAATGTCGCGCTTTGTCGGCGTTCTCGCCGCTCGCTAACAACTCTACATAGTGCTCCGGTAGCATCTCCATGCTGGTGTCGAGAACAATACGACCATCATTGATGAACATCACGTCCGTTAGCAGATTCTCAATCTCCTCAACCTGGTGGGTCGTGATAATTATTGTTCTGTCTTCGTCGAAATAGTCATTCAGCAGATTGCCGTAGAACTCCTTACGAAAAATGATATCCAGTCCCAGCGTCGGTTCATCGAGTACCAGCAACTTGGCGTCAATCGCGGTGATAATGGAAAGGTGTAACTGCGTAACCATGCCCTTCGACAACTCGCGTACCTTTGCTTTTCCCGGAATTTTTGTTTGCGCCAGCAAAGACTCGGCACGTTCTCTTGAAAAGCGCGGATGAATGTCGGCAAGAAAATTGATGAGCTGGTTTACGCGAATCCATTTTGGCAACACCGCGACATCGGCGATGAAACAAATGTTTTGCATTAATTCCTTGCGCTGGCGAAAAGGGTCAAGACCCAAAACCGACAGGCTGCCCTGGCAGTCTGTCAAACCGAGAAGCGCTTTCAACAGCGTTGTCTTACCAGCGCCGTTTGGGCCGATGAGACCCATGATGCGTCCCTTCTCAATCTCGAAACTGACATTGTCTACTGCGCGGATGTCGCCATAGTTCTTGGAAACATTGCGCGCACTCACGATACTAGTCATCCGCATTGTCTCCCTTCTTTTCCTTAGACGACTGCGATTCGACAATACTTTTCAGTAAGTCTTTGGCGTCCAGACCAAGTCGTTGAATGGTTGCCGAAATCACAGGCCATTCTTTATCGACAAATCGTCGGCGCTCATCCTTCATTAATTGTTTGCGCGCACCTTCAGTAACAAACATGCCGCGGCCGCGTTTTTTCTCGACCAGCTCCTCGTCAACCAGTTCCTGGTATCCCTTGAGAACAGTTAGCGGATTTAGTCTGTATTCTGCGGCGACGTTGCGCACCGACGGCAGGGCGTCGCCATCATTCAGGACGCCCTCGAGAATCATTGCTACAACCCGATCTCGCAGCTGGCGATAAATGGGCAGATCTTCGTTCCACTTGGGGTCCATTGAGTATCCGATGCCCGTCATTTGTTATTGTGATTTATGCGCGACGCAGTCGGTGCTACACCGTTACGCGCGCCAATAGTAACAGGACAAAGTGAAATATCGTGGCTCATATTGAGCATACCTGCGGTCAGCAAACGGACAAATATTTCATTGCGCTGCAACATGCGATTTCGCCCTTTTTCGTTACGCAGAGGCATTATTGTGTCTGCGTTGATCGTTCGACCGGGCCATCGACCCCGGAGCCTTTGCTTAGCAGTCGGATATTCATTTGAATCTCGGCAGGCAAGGTCATCAGCGAGTCGACCACCTGTGGCAGAGATTCAGCGGACCTCAATACGTCGGCGCTCAGAATGATGCTTGCACTGCTGGACAGAATCGGGTGCGCTGTAGCAGTAACCTGATTTGGCAGGTTGGCGCGAGCCTGCCCGGCAATAAATGCCACGGCAAGCAATGCCAGCAATCCGACCGGGAGTAGTCCGTTGGTGACCTGAATAAATTGTTTGTTCATGTTGCAGCTCCATGTGCCGCCGTCGGCACAATGAATTTCGGCTAAGTGACTTGGTGTTATAGTTGACTATAACACTAGATTTTCAGATTGCAAGTATCCGCACTGCAAATAACCCGAAAAATGCTCCTGCCGCGTTTATAGATAAAGCCAGCAATCCGGACAGACCTTTAAACATCAATGACTTATCGTGAACCCAACCACCGATGTGCGCCGCAAATACGGCTTTACGCTGCTGTGGCCGTGACTTCCCCGCCCTCGGGTCGAATCCTGCAATCCGCGGCGGCAGCGGTGATGGTGATGGTCATATGACGGCCATCGCACAATCGCTGCACGGTGTTGCAGCCGCGCTTTCATGCCCATCCCGGCTCGCTTATGCTCAGCCGATGAGTGCCAAAAGCGAAGATTCAGCGCTGATGTTGCGTTACCGGGACGGGGATGTGGCCGCATTTGAGGCCCTGTACGTGCGCCACAAGGATTCGCTGTACCGATATCTGTTACGTCTTTCAATGAATCGCGATACCGCAGAAGACGTGTTTCAGGAAGCCTGGAGCAAGATCATTAAGGCACGCGGCAACTATCAACCGACGGCTAAGTTTTCCACTTTTCTCTACCGTGTCGCCCACAACTGCTTTATTGATCACGTACGACGCAACAAGCGGCATAGTTATGCCAGCGACGTTGATCCGGATAGTCATGCCAGCCTCGTCGATGAACCGGAGCTTGGCGTGGAAAAAGCACTCGCCCGTCGACGCCTGAATGATGCGTTGCGAACGCTGCCGGACGAGCAAAGAGACGTTTTTCTCTTGCACGAGGAGGCCGGGCTGAGTATCGACACGATCGCGCAGGTTACGGGCGTAAATCGCGAAACCACGAAAAGCCGCCTGCGCTATGCGGTGACAAAGCTAATAGCACAAATGGACGCTACTGAACGAACAGTGGACGAATAAATATGACAAACGATGACGGTAATCCGCATGCGGAAATTTCAGCCCACTACCTGGCATCTGCGGTAGAAGTGACGCCAGCCGAACTTGATCGCAAGATTCTTCGCCAGGCATCAGCAGAAGTCAGAAACAGCAGCAGCGTTGGATGGGCGCTGTCGTGGCTTCGCCCGGCAACCTTCGTCGCGACGCTTGGCATCACTGTGGCATTGTTGCTTGAGTTTGGTCAGTACGAGAGTGTTGCGCCAGAAATGTCGGATCAGATTGCTACTCTCAATGCGGAGTCAATGCCAGCCAACAAACGCAGTACGGACGGCGATGCGTTTAGGGGCGCGGTAAATGCCGCTGCCAAGCAGGTGCGTGATATTGACGCGTCGGCGGACGTCAAACTCAAGGAAATGCCACCTTCTGAGGAAGTTGACGCGTCGGTCGGCGATACACTTCAGGACATGCCGACAGCTGAGGGGGCAGTGGCGACGGCGGAAGCGCCTGCTGCCGCACTGACATCAGCTACAGCGACCGGGTTGCCTCAATGCAGCAATGCACAGCGTCAGAATCCCGCAGATTGGTGGCTGTGTATCGCTGAGCTTCGCGACAACGGCTTCCGCGATGCTGCCGAACTGGAGACCGAGGAATTTCAGCAGGCCTTTCCGGACTACGTCGCACAATAAATAAGTGCGAAAGCAGATGCCGTGTGCCGCTCTGAATGCTAAAATCGCGCGCCGCGCTTGACAGACAATCCTAATCCAGTTCAGGCCTAATCCAGAGTAGGCCTGATCCACAGCAGGAAACAGCAAGATGAAAAAACCCGTTTGCGTCACTATTACCGGCGCTGCCGGCCAAATCGGCTATCAACTCGCATTTCGTATTGCGTCTGGCCAGATGCTTGGATCAGACCAGCCCGTGAAACTGCAGTTGCTGGAGATCCCGCCAGCACTACCGGCGTTGCACGGCGTTGCAATGGAACTGGAGGATTGTGCATTTAGCACCCTGGCCGGCGTAGTTGCCACCGACGACGTCAACGTCGCATTCAGGGATAGCGAGTATGCGTTGCTGGTAGGGGCCAGACCGCGTGGACCGGGCATGGAACGAAATGATTTACTTGAGGCGAACGCGCAAATTTTTTCG
>JBLHLN010000127.1:0-6801 GCA_047620565.1 Woeseiaceae bacterium | reverse complement strand
GCGCAGTTTCGTCGTTGTTAAGCGCGTCCGAATTGGACTGTTTTGCGTGCGCAATCGCCCGATGAAACATTTCCCAACGCTGTCGAGCGGCGTCACTTGTTAATGCACTGACCGGCGACTCATTTTCCAAGCACTTGTCTGTCATACGTCCGTGTTCTTGTTGATAGTCCTGTAACGTCGACTATAGTCAGGTGCTCACGAACTCACCGTGAGGCGCATCACAGCTTGCTTTAGAGGTGCTCGTCAGTGGCCATGAATATTCAAAATAGAGAACCCGTTCGAACTTTTTTACGGACCTGGATTCAGCGCAGAAAATCTGCCACAACATAATCCCTGACAAGCTTGCGAAACGACAGACACGTGTGTGACGAAAGTCACTCATGAGCGCATGAGTTGTTTTGAATTTTCTGAAAGTAACCATGCGTCGGAATGGCGCCAGGCTTATTGTATTGCGATTTATGTATTGCGATTTTTGAATCGCGATTTATAAACTACTAGTTGTCTGACCAGTTTCTTTTTATTTGCTCAGTCCAGCTTCTGTAACCTTTCCAGGTATACAAAGAAGGATCGACGCCAGTTCGGCGACCACGGGGAACAGGCGCTTTCGAAATCCAGCGACGATATTGTTGCCATCCGTCGGGATCAGACTGATCACCGGAATGAACGCCGGCATCGCGATCGTTAGCGCTAACGTCGTCAACCGCGTCGTCGTCAACCGCGTCCGCGTCGTAGTCATTTGCCCAGGAGATTTCTTTGCTGTCCTGCATAAGATTATGCTCGTCCGATCCTTTCCGAAATGCTACGTCTCAGCATGGTCGGATCACAGGAACTACATCACAATGCAAAGCGGCATATTTCTCACAGAATTCAATAATTTACGCGGTGTTTTACTTAATAAAGGCGTCCAGACCCGGAGTTTCCTGCCCGTTTAACAGAATGCCGACAAATTCGCCGCCAGGCAGACAACAAGAAAAATGTTTCAGGTAACGACTTTATAGCAGGGTGCATAGGCCTCGCTGGCCAGCTTCATGCGGCCCTGCGCGACAAACTGTGACAGCAAATTGTCCAGTAATTTCATTAATCTGTCGGAACCACAAATTTCAAAAGGGCCGTTCGCCTCAATCGCGGCCATAGTGTCTTCACGAACATTTCCGGAAACGATTCCTGAGAAAACCTGTCGCAGGTTGGCGGCCAGGACATGCACCGGCAAGTCTTCCGTCAGCTCGATAGCTCGCATCGACTCGTGGGTTGCCGTGAAGGGCATTTGAAATTCATGTGCAATCATCAGGCGCCAATTGTAGTAATACGCATCGCCGTGCTTCTTGCGAAACTCCCAAACGTTTCTCAGACCATCCAGCATCATGCGCCCGACGATCTCCGGATCGTCCATTACGATCGAATAGCGGCTTTGCGCTTCCGCCCCGAGCGTCTGACCAACGAACTCATCTATCTGGTTAAAATAGTCTGCGCTCTCCAACGGCCCGGTAAATATCAGTGGTAGCGGCATATCCTTGTTTTTCGGGTGCAGCAGTATTCCGAGCAGGTAGAGAATCTCTTCAGCGGTGCCGACGCCACCCGGGAAAACGATAATCCCGTGGCTGAGCCGAACAAATGCTTCCAGCCTTTTCTCCATATCCGGCATGATGACCAGTGAATTAACGATGGGGTTTGGCGATTCCGCCGCGATTATGCCCGGCTCGGTTATGCCGATATATCTGCCATCATCAATACGCTGTTTGGCGTGACCAATTGTCGCGCCTTTCATCGGACCTTTCATTGCGCCGGGACCGCAACCGGTACACACGTTCAAGCCACGCAAGCCTATTTCATAACCTACCTTCTTGGTGTAATCGTACTCATCGCGGCCGATGGCGTGCCCGCCCCAGCAAATCACCAGGTCAGGCCTGGCCGAAGATTTCAGAAGATGGGCGTTGCGCAATATATGGAAAACGGCGTTGGTAATATTATCCGATGTCTTTAGATCAAAGCGCTCGCTCTCAAGGATTTCGTAGTTTATGAAGACAATATCGCGCAGTACCGCGAACAACAGCTCACGAATGCCGCGAATCATCTTGCCATCAACAAATGCCGTTGTCGGCGCGCCCTTGAGCGTGACATTGAGGCCCCTGTCCTGCTGAATAAAACCGACCTTAAAGTCGCGATATTTTGCAAGAACTGCACGTGCATCGTCTGTATTAGCGCCGGAATTTAGTACGGCAAGGATGCATCGCCGCAACAGCGCATGCAGGCCACCCTCGCCCTGGTAGCGAAGCTGCTCGACCTCGACCTGGGACAAAACCTCAAGACTTCCCTCAGGCCAGACCTCTGTATCGACTGTCTCGTCGCTATCTGCGCGTAGCGAAGAACTGGTAACTATGTCTGCGTTTTGCAAAATTCAGATCCGCTGAAGCCAGGCGCAAGCCTGGGTAAGAACTACCGAAAGTATAAGCTCAGGGCCGTATCTCGATGGGAATATCGTTCGGCGTCATTAGCCAGATATCAATCATGTCTGAATTCGATACCGCTATGCAGCCATTGGTCCAGTCTTCTTTTTTGTAATACGCGGCAGAATAGGTGGGCAAATTTGGCTGGCCATGAATCATTATGGCGCCGCCAGGATCAAGTCCTTGCGACCTGGCTTGCGCGCGCTCTTGTGAACTTGGATAAGAAATGTGGATGGACAGAAAATAGTCACTGTCCGGATTGCGACCGTCCAGTCTATAAGCTCCTTCCGGCGTCTTCTGGTCACCCTCTTTTTCCTTGTCGCCAACAGGCTCGACACCCAGGGCAATATCAAAGGTTCGGAACAGTTCACCATTTCTCAGCAAGTGCAGTTTTCGCTCACCTTTGTCTACGATAACTCTGTCTGCCATCGGAAAATCGTTGGCCAGGAGTGGACCGCAAATCAACAGCCACACAGCAACCAAGTACGTTCTGACGTGATTCGGACTCGTCAAATTCACTTTTGGACTCGCTTCATTGTTTTCGGTACCCCATATCTTGTGGCTACAGATTATCAAAACTGCCGGGAAGAGAATATGGCCTGGCGCACGCTGTGTGAACCAGTGCACATCAGATGTCTCTGCCAGCTATCCAACCGATAGCAAAACCAATGACTCCGGCAAAAATTGTATAGACCGGCAAATAGCGAAACAACTCGCGAGGATAAACCGATTCACTGTACATGCCGTTCAAATCCACGCTGTATCCATAGTGCAGATACATTGACAGGCCAAGCGCCGGTATTGCGAAACCGAAAGTGCCCAGCGGCCAGCGCCAGCCCGATCCCGCCCAGCGCCCGTTGCCTTTGTAGACAGTGATGCCGGCAAGGACAACGAGCAGTAGCATCGGTAGCGCGTTCCTTGCCGCATACGCATCGGCGCCTTCGACGTAGAAAGCATAGGAAATTGCCGCTAGCGCAATGAACAGGACGGGCAGGATGCGGACCAGAACCATGCCCGCAAGAGACCTCATCAGCCGCTGGTATTCTGCGCCAGTACCGGGAAGCTCAGACGCGTGCCACGCCGCACATTGTGCAAATCCAGTTCGGGGTTGTACTGGCGAAACAGCCAGACCGGGACATCGTATTGCCGCAATGAAAGGATCCAGACCGATTCGCCACTTTTGACGACGTGCTCGGTTACACCGGTAATGGTGTGGCTGCGAAAAAACGTGTCCTGCTTCTGACGATGATATTCGTTCCTGGCGTTTTCGAATGCCTCAGCATTAACTTCGCCCAGATCCAGTTTGATCCTCTTGCCAACCTCGACCGGCGTTCGAAATGCGAGGCCATTAATGTCTCGCAGACGCTGCGTTTTGATGCCCAGCCAGTCCGCATAGTGTCCCAGCGTTTCCAGAGGGTGAACTTCGATACTGTTATTTTCCGCCACCGAATAATCACTCGGATCGGATAGCAATGTTGCTTGCAGGCTGCCAAAGAAGTCGCCGATCTGATCGCTCAGCGGGCCCGGACTTTCTGCCCCGCTATCGCCATCTGCTGTCGCCACGACAGTTGCATCTGCAGCATCCGCTATGGCCGGTGCGTCCGCCATTATTGCAGCATCCTCAACTATTGCAGCGTCCTCAACGATTAGTTCCGGCACCGCTGCCGGCGTGGACGCCACTGCTGCTGCGACAACTGGCGCCGGTGATGGTGACGGTGCCGGACCGGCGGCGGGAAGCCGCAATTGTTGTCCGGCACGTATTCGATTTCGGCTGCCGAGGCTATTTAGCGCAACCAATGTTGAAACTCGCGTGTCGTAAGTATCTGCGATTTCTGACAGGGTATCGCCGCGTCTGATGGTGTGAAACATATCGGGTAGCTGGCTGGCGAACGTAGCATCCTCCGGCAGACTGGCCATCAACTCCGAGATCGGCGCATTCAGCATCCTTGCGGGCACCCGCAGATCATAATTCCTGGGCAAATACTTGCTGCCCTGCCAGATAGTCGCCTGCAGTGCACGATTGTGCTCCCTGAGGTCACGTTCGCTAATCTCCAGCGTCTCGGCAAGCCGGTCCGCCGGCACATATGCGCTTAGTTGAACGGTGGCGTAGCTGACAGGTTTATCGGGCACAACATCCGGAAAATACTTTTGTGTATTCTGATCAACTTCTTTCGCCGCGAGAAACGCGACGTAAAAATTTCGTGACGCAAAGCCAAACGTGCGCGCTTTGTAATTTCTCAGGATGTCCGCATAGGCATTATCGCCATGTTTGCGCATTGCTCGCCGTGCGCCTGCCAGACCGTGGTTGTAGGCTGTAATAGCCATCGGCCAATTGCCGGTGAGCGAGTAATTGTAAGCCAGCAATTTTCCTGCAGCGGTCGTTGCCAGAAAAGGATCGTTACGCTCATCCAGTATGTGATCGACCTGCATGAAACGTCGGCCGGTGCTGCGGGTAAATTGCCAGATACCTGAGGCGCCAACATGAGATTGGGCATCAAGATTGTAAGAGGACTCTACGTGCGGCAATGCCGCCAGCGCCGTGGGCACACCGAGACGCGTGAATTCTGCATTTACGTGATCGCGATATTTGCCTGATCGTTGTAATCCTTCACGAAAGCGATCCGACAAACCCAGCTGAAAACGAATTCGACTGACAGCCGCGTTGAGTTCCTCGTTGCTGACATTGTCTGGCCACAACTCGAGAACACGCTGTTCCTCTACGCTCAGATTATCGCGCTTGCCTTTCGCCAGGGTGCGCAAAATGTCCTGATAGTGCTTGCGCCTGTTGCCCGACACCCGTTGTCGCGTTTTGCGGCTCGCAGAGGCGGGCAATGGCACACTTTCATAAACAACGGCGAGATTGCGATTATCGTGCAACACGCCTTCACTGGTCGTATAGCGGGTGAATACGGAAACCCAGAAATCCACGTCGCGCTCAAGCTCCTGCGGGATCGGGAACAGCGCTGAATCGTCAGAGCTGGCAGCCCCGTGGGCGGCCAGAATCAAGGCCAGGATGATAATTTTGAGGAATTTGCTTGTCATTTGCCCTGAATATCGTTTCAATTTAAGTATCGACTCTAAATGCTTGAATAGTTCACAGAAAATTGCCGTCGCTCAGGGTACTTTTACCGGAGCCTGAGGCATTGATCAACATAGCTGGTCGCATTGGCGGCACATGCTCATGACAGGAAAATAGCCATCACCTCAAAAGCCGACATTTGCCGCCTGGCGGTTCTGACTTTTCTGCTGATCAGTAGCAGAGGCGTGCCTGTGGCAACGGCTGCCGACGACATTCAAGCCATGCCAGGTGATCAGACCGTCGCAGCAGAGAGCGGTTCCGAAGTTTTGCCGGCGTCGGCTGAGCAGATTGCTGCCGTGCCGCTTGCGGATGCGGTGACAACGGCAGACGGAATAGCCCCAAGCATTGAAATACTGCAGACCACGGTCGCACCGGGTACGTCCGCACGCCTGTCATGGTCGGCGACCGAATTATTTGCAGGTGTCCCCGTTTCTACACCCGTGTTGGTCGTCAACGGAAGTCTCGCAGGACCGACTCTGTGTCTTACTGCTGCGGTGCACGGGGATGAACTGAATGGCATCGAGATTGTACGCCGGGTCATGCACGACCTGGAACCGGAAAAATTGTCAGGAACGGTTGTTGGTGTGCCCATCGTGAATTTGCAGGGTTTCCGACGCGGCTCCAGATACCTGCCCGACCGCCGTGATCTGAATCGCTACTTTCCGGGAAATCCCAATGGGAGCGCAGCATCAAGAATCGCGTATTCATTTTTTGAGGAAGTCGTTTCTCATTGTGACGCATTAGTTGACCTGCATACCGGCTCGTTCGAACGCGCAAATTTGCCGCAACTACGCGCTGATCTGCGCGAATCCGATGTTGTCACGCTGACGCAGGGGTTTGGTGCGACTGTCATTCTGCACAGCACGCCGACCGAAGGCACGCTTCGATTTGCTGCAACGGCTGCCGGCATTCCGACCGTTACCCTTGAAGCGGGCGGCCCTCTTGAACTCGAATTGCAGGAAGTTAAGCATGGCGTTAAGGGTATCGAAACACTGCTGAATACGCTTGGCATGGTTAGGAAAATCCGCCTTTGGGGTGAATCTGAACCCGTCTATTTTCAATCGACCTGGGTGCGCGCAACGCGAGGTGGCATTTTGCTGGCCGACGTAAAGCTTGGCAGCACAGTTCGACCGGGTGACCTGCTCGGTACCATCACAGACCCAATGAACAATGCGAGCAGCAAACTCTACTCACCGCATGCGGGCCGCATTATCGGCATGGCGAGAAACCAGGTCGTTATGCCAGGCTTCGCAGCGTTTCATGTAGGTATTCAGACCG
>JBLHLN010000126.1:0-6804 GCA_047620565.1 Woeseiaceae bacterium | reverse complement strand
CAGGAGATCACCGTTGAAAAAGCCGCCAGTGCCAAAACGCATGCCAATCCAGATCTTTCGGTGATCCGCCGTAAATATGGCGCCTCTGACACGTTCAAATGAATGCTCGCCGGGAGGAATGAAAATGCCGATGTCCTCCAGCGGTTGTTCTCCGATAAGCAGGCCTTCTTTCTGGAACTTATATCTAAAGACCATGAAATCGCCTTCGCCCGACTGTGATCCGAAAAGCTCAAGGTCGAGTTCCTGCGATTGAACGAATCCCGTGTCGAGATACTCCCAGCGCTTGAATCCTATGCCATGGCTAATGGTGCGAATGAACACATCTCCTGCCCTGTTGCGACGATGACTAAACTCCCCGCCGTAGAGCCTGACCCCGGTGCGGTTGGCAAAGCCCATTTTGGGGTCGAAATTTGCACCCACTTCCTGCAACTGAAAGCCACCTTCAAAACCCAGTTGTGCCGGAAGGCTAACGGTGGCACTCCAGGCGACGTCGTCTCCGGAGAGCCCCTCGTTATCGGATTTCTGTACCCAAAAATTACCCTCCAATGATCGATTCGCGCCAATGCGTGTATTTCGGTATAGAAAATCAACGCCGGCCAGTGAGCTGTCCAGGTTTGAACCGGGATCTCCATAGGTCGCAATAGCGCCGAGAGACGATTCCTCCAGTACGCCAGTCGCGACCCTGGCGACCATTAGGTCAGAGGCATCGACGAATTCCTGGTCTCCGGTGTCTTCATCGACAACGATATATTCGTCCTGGTGAATATAGAGCGCGCCGAAGTCAACGTCGCCGATGCGGCCACTGACTTTTGTTCCAGCGATGATGTCGACCGGCTTTCGATCACTGGTTAGTCCTATAGTTCGTGAGAAAAACGCCAGGCCGTTGTTTCCTGATTTCACG
Organism: Woeseiaceae bacterium; assembly: GCA_047620565.1. GTDB lineage: Bacteria > Pseudomonadota > Gammaproteobacteria > Steroidobacterales > Woeseiaceae > SZUA-117. The sequence continues at coordinate 5,903 of JBLHLN010000126.1, read as the reverse complement.
CCGATAGTCTGGGAGCCAAAGCCGGTGCCCGTGGACACACCACCAAATTGAAAAATGTCGAAATCAGTCAGGAAGAAACTGCGTTTCTCGGGAAAGAACAGGCTGAACCTTTGTAAATCAAGTTGCCTGCCGTCTACTTCCGTCGCTGCGAAATCGGTGTTAAAAGTGAGCAAGCCGGAAACTGAAGGCGTCAGTTTGTAGTTGATGTCCAGCGAGGGATTAAACTCGGAATCTGTGACGTTCGCATCACGGTCATTGGTATATACGGTACTTGCCGATGGTATTACGTCGAGTCCCAAACCCTGGCTTATTCCGGTAAAGCCGCTCACTTCCCCGGACACGGTCGGATTGATTTCACCGCTGCGTGATTGCCAGCCTATATCTTCGGCTTTGCGACGGATTTTTCGCGAAAAATTTATGCCCCAGGTATCGTTTGCCGGATCGAAGGTAATAGTGTTGAACGGGATCGCCATTTCCATCGTCCAGCCGTCAGCGACGATCATCGCTGCCCCGCGCCAGATTCCATCCCATTCATCTGAGGGCCTGGTTGCAGTCGCATATATCGCTTCGGCACGCACGCCGTTCGGGTTCAGCGTGAAAGCATAGCCGCTGCGTTTGTTGTTAAATGCGTCGATTATCACGGTCATTATGTCGTCAGAATCGAGGCTGCTTCCCTGGCGTAACTTTTGTGCGCTGATTTCTGACGGGTTACTGTCATAGGCATATGCCGCGATATACAGTGCTTTGTCGTCGTAACCGACATACCAGACCGTACGTTCGGAAGGTGTTGTGAACTCTACCGGCCGAACCTGGTGAAGATCGCTGACGCGGGCTGCCGCAGCCCATTCCGAGTCACCGATGCGGCCATCTATCACGGGGGCAGCGCTAAGTCGCTCAATCTGAAAGCCCTTTTCCTGCGCAGCGCCAACGCTGGTCAACAGGGGCAGGTAAATTACGAAGAGAAGCTTACAGACTGTGCGCAAAATCCACGAAGGCATTGTGGATGTACACGAAGATTTACGAGCCACTGAAATCCATTTTGCGACAGCCACCTTCGCTGCTTCCTGACAATTCGCATAATTATAACCGAGAGGCGGTTGCTGTCTTTAATACCGTCATGGAACAAGTGGCTATTGTCGTCCGGGGTCGACCGGGGTCGTCAGGCCAGCCTTGCGGTGGCGTCGGGTTGCGCCAGAAGCTGCCGCTTGTCCAACTCGTGGAGCGAGCCGGATGTCAGCGTCAGAACTCGATCGGAGGCCATTATTATTGGCTGACGATGAGCTACACAGATGCGTGTAATGCCAAGGTTTTGCAGCATTTGGATGATCATCAATTCCGTGGTTGCGTCAAGGTTTGCAGTACCTTCGTCCAGGATCAGGACTTCCGGGTCGCGATACAGCGCCCGTGCCAAAAGAATACGCTGGCGTTGTCCCGCACTCAGAGTGGCGCCGAGATCTCCCACCAGGCTGTCGTAGCCCATCGGCATTTGCACAATGTCGGTATGTATTGCGGCGTTCTCTGCACAGCCGGCAATGCGTTCGAGATCAGGTTCTGTATCGAAAAAACAGATGTTGTCGGCGATCGACCCAGCGAGCAGCGCATCGTCCTGCATCACTGTGCCGAACCGGCTTCGGTAGGCGGAGTGGCCGTAACTTTCCGGCCCGCGACCGCGGTATCGAACTTGTCCTTCGGCCGGCTCAAACAAACCGAGAATTAATTTCATGAGCGTCGATTTCCCACCGCCGGACGCGCCAATGATCGATACCATTTCGCCCTGGTTAATGCTCATCGACAGGTCCTTGAGCACCCAGGGTTCGGCGTCGGCATAGCGAAACGATAAATTCTCAATTTGTAGTTGACTAGTGCCGGGCGCGTCACTATTTCGTTGCCCCGTAACGATGCTCACAGCGGCGGATCCGCCGCCCTCAGGCAAGGCCAGGCCGATGTCCGCAATGCGCTCAAGGTGCAGACTCAGAAGTCGAAATTCGATGAGTCGTTCCACCAGCATTGTGGATTTTTCAACGAATTGACTTTTGTAGGCCATGAACGCGAACAACATGCCGACAGACAGTGAACCGTCGACAACAGCCAGTGCGCCCAGGTACACCACCAGCGTATTCTCGATGCCGAATATCAGGTTATTGGCAGCCTGGAAGCCAAGGCGTAGTTTGCCTACCCTGACATTGCTATTGATGACGTCTGCATAGCGGTTTTGCCAGAGAGATTGTCGTTCCGCTTCATGCCCGAAAATTTTGATGGACTGAATACCACGCACAGACTCAATGAATGTAGATTGTTCGCGGGCGATAGCGACGATGTTGTCTTCAAATTTTTGCCGCAACGGTTTGTACAGAGCCCAACGCAGCAACAGGTACAACCCGAGAGCGGCAAGAACAACGATACCGAGTACGCTGCTGTAAACAAATATGAGTACCAGGGTTGTGAGTGCCATGAGGCCGTCAATCAAAGCGGAGACCATGCCCTCGGTAAACAGATCCCTGATTGGTTGTGTTGATGTAAAGCGCGAAAGAATATCGCCGACATGCCGTTTCTCATACCACTGCATCGGCAGGCGCAACAAGTGGCGAAACAGGTTGGACACCATTTGAAAGCCGAGCATGTTGCTCATGTAAAGGATGACGTAGCCGCGAAGTATCGTAGCAGCAGAATGGATCAGCATAAGAAAGCCGTACCCTGCGGCGAGAACAATCAACAGATCGGTGTCAAATTTTGTCAGTACCTCGTCGACGACCAGTTGCATATAGAAAGGAGCGGCGATGATGAATAGTTGCACAATGATCGACAGCAGCAGCATCTGAGCCAGTGCTCTTTTTAGTCCACTGACCTTGCTCCACATATCGGTCAGGCGCATGGATGGAGATTGCTTGCACTGCTTGAATTCTGTTGTTGGCGAAAGCTCCAGGGCGACCCCGGTGAAGTCGGTGGAGACTTCGGATAATGAGTATTTGCGCTCGCCCAACGCGGGATCGAATATCACACAGCTGTCTCCTCTGACTTCCTTAAGCACGACGAAATGGTTCATGCTCCAATGCAGCACACACGGCGTTTGCAGCTGATCGAGCGACTCCAGCTCGACCTTAAGCGGTCGCGAACTCATGCCCAGTTGTTCGGCGACGGCAATCAGGCTCCTGAGCGTCGAACCTTTCAGTGAAACGGGGTAGCGCAACCGTAGTTCGCCAAGCCTGGTCTTATGGCCGAAATAACCGGCAATCATGGCCAGGCACGCCAGTCCGCACTCAGTAACTTCCGTTTGTCGTATCAGTGGCAGGCGTCGCAAGCCTGAAAAATTAAGCTGCCTCAACGCATCAATCATGTCCGTCCCCGCAGACTCGTGATCGGCCCCAGGATCCAGGTCAGCAGAGATCGTTTCTCCTGGACAATGTCAGCGGTCAGCAGCATTCCGGATTGCAGCGGGAAGCGCTTGCCGTAGGCTTCAACAGCCTGGCTGCCGATCTGCACAGTAACGCGGTACGCTGGCTCAGACAGCTGGATGCTTGTCTGCAATTCCCAGGGTGAGAAGATTGACGATGATATGTCTGTAATCTTGCCCGCCTGGACGCCGAACTGGCGGTAGTCAAAAGCGCCGTACAACAGGCGCACTTCCTGGCCGACCTCGACAAAACCGATCGCGCGAGTTGGCACATACAGATGTGCCTCCAGCTGCCCACTCTCTGGCAAGATCGATAGCATTGGCAATTGTGTGTCGATGGTCGCACCGGCTATAGCCTGCAAGGCTGCGATTTTTCCGGCTACCGGAGCAGTAATGGTGATTGAACGCCGACCTTCGAAGTCGATTTTCTTCAGCTGCAGGTCAGACTTTAAAGTAAGCAGTTGTGACAGGCGTTCATCACTTTCCAGCGGCAGTCGCTCGAGTGCCAGGATTAACTGCGCAACACGTGAGCTGGCAGCCGCACTTTTCTGAATTAACCCTGCCAGTAGCTGGCGATGACCCAGCAGCTCCTCGTGTCGCTTGTTGTGGTCGATGGCGCTGATGTAACCCTGCTCAGCGACGCTTTGCAGCTGCTCATAGTTTTCGCGTGAGGTTTCCACAATTTGACGCTGCACACTAAGCTGCTCATCTATGGCGGACTTTTCTGCCTGCAGACCCTGCAGTTCGATTTCGAGGCGCTCCTTCTCCGCCTGGCGCCGGCGCACTTCCAGCGATTCGCGGACTGCCAGTTGCTTCAGCTGGTTGTCGACTTCCGCCAGCATTACCTGGCCGACTTCGACGCCACCCGCCGTAACGACTTCGCCCTGTAAAGTCAGCAAAGTTTGTCCCTTGTGAACGAGCTGGCCTTCCTGAACGTGTAACTGACCAACGACACCGGTGCGTGGTGCACGAACCCTGACCAGCCCCTTGTCCGGAAACAGGTGGCCCGTTACTGTTTCTTTTCTTGCATAAGAACTGCTTGCGATGAATATGCAAACCGTCAATACAAGCAACGACAGAAATAATGCCAGCACATTGAAAGACAGCGGCTGAGCGAGCACTACCTCGCCCATTAACCGCTGGCGTTGACTGTCAAGCGCTTCTTTGCGAATCAAAGAGGGCATGGCAAGTAAGGTGTTTCGCGCAGGCCACGATCTTTGAGAAAACCAGGTACGTCGGCACCAGAAGGATGACCATGGTCACGAGAGGAAAGAAAACGAATGCAGCCAGTTGTTGGCTGTCGGAATTGACGCCGATCAGTCTGAACACCCACTGCAACCAGGAGAACTGGAACAGAATCATGCCGCCATTGTTCAACAATGCACCCAATAACAAGACCAGGTTCCATATCGCAGCAGCACCCGGCAGGCTGACGAAGATCTCGTCCCGGTGAGTCTTTATCTGGAAGAATTTTCGCTGCTTCTCACTGGCAAGGCGCAGAGCCAACGACACGAAAAACAGGCCTGTGAATATGGCCACGCTCTTGAATGAGGCGCCAAGAATCGACGACAGACTGGACGCGTCAACTCTGACGTTGACCTCGTATGCGTTGCTGCTGAGTTCCAACACCTGGCGGGTCAACACAGCGTCAGCAAGCGCCAGTAACGCTACGACCAGCAAGTAGGCAAAAGTAAAACCAGCCAGGATTTTGATTTTTTGTGTCAACACTATTTTCCCAGTGCTGGCTCTGAATTTCGCAGAGTTGGCACTCCGCAGCTGCGACGAATCGTCCGTCAATGCATTGTAACTGTCCATTTTGCCTGCCTCCCTCACAGCGGGCGGAATGCCACATTCCTACTGCAATTGCTGCCGCTGGTTTTGATGGAAATTGTTCGCGGCATAGGCGGCATAACCGAGAAATACGGCATCCAGTGCAAGGTTCAGGCCGATCAATCCAAACACGATCGGGACTATTCCGCCCGATACTTCGCCTACTTCAACTTCTGTTAGTTCTCTCATAGTCAAAATCTCCTGTTTGTCCTGCATCACCGCGACGCCGGATCTGGCGCTCACGTTCTTCGTCGCCATCACACTGTCAAAAATCGTCCGGGCTTGACGAGACGAGAAATGGGTCGAAATGGCAAGAAATTGCGCTTGCGGCGATTAGCGGCGCCGCCCTGGCCTATAATTCCGCAATAGGAATAAGAGGGCCTGGCTTTGAATAACGACAAGGTTGCCGTAGCCGTGCGCTGCTGGCTGGAATCGGTGGTCATTGAGCTCAATCTCTGCCCGTTCGCAAAACATGAGCTGGTGCACGAGCGGGTACGATTCGCGGTTACAGATGCGACAACTGAAGCGCAATTGTTGATGGCCCTGGAGTCTGAACTGGAATTGCTCCAGCGTGATCATGCGATAGAAACTACGTTGTTGATCCATCCCGCGGTGTTGGAGGACTTTTACGACTACAACGAATTTCTCAATTTCGCTGACGGCCTGCTGGTGCAAATGAATC
>JBLHLN010000125.1:0-6835 GCA_047620565.1 Woeseiaceae bacterium | reverse complement strand
GATCCACAGGTACACGCCGAGCAGTCCACTCACACTGATCTCACAACGGGTTTCTTCCAGTGTTTCGCGGATGATCGCCTCTTCGGGTGATTCGCCGGTCTCGATATGGCCACCGGGCTGGTTGACACAACAATGCCGGAAGAACGTTCTTCAACCATCAGAAAACGGTCGTCTTTTGCGACGACGGCAGAAACTGTCAAATCAGTGGGGAGCACGGCAGATCAGTTGTTCCTAAATGCCGAGCTGACGAAATTCGATTTCGACTTCGCTTGCTTGCCAGATTTCGTCAAACATCTTTCCGTAGAGCTTGGCGACTGCGGGTTCATAGGTGTCTGCGATGCCTTCCCAGCGTTCGTGCTGCAGACGGTAGACGAGGGCGGTCTCGTCTGCGATACAAAAAGATTCGGCGTGCGTACGCAGGTCTTCGCGGACGTGCCTGAATTCAATATAAGTATTCAGTCTGCGACCAAGATGCACAAAATTGTTGCCATTCTTGATGGCGCGTGAAGGATCCGCAATGAGCACGCGAATTCTTGCATAGGTCTGCGACAGTACCAGGTGTTTGATCAGTTCCAGAAAATCCGGATCGTCATAAATCCCGGGATCGAGATCGTGCGTAAATATGGATACTTTTCGCGATGCTTCGCCGGTCACATCCATGACGGCCTGACGCATTTCATCCTTGGTTGAAATGACCCAGCGGCGACCTTTTTCCCTAATTTGTTCCATTTTTTACCGATTCAAAAATCCAGGCTTGCCAGCACATGCGGTATACCGGCTTCCAGAAAGGCTCTTTCATCGCTGATAAAACCCATTTTTTTATAAAAATTCAGGGCCTGAGTCTGTGCGTGTAAGTACACACGGTTTTGACCGCGATCCATCGCTTCATGAATCAATCGCTTCAGAATCGCTGAACCGACACCCTGGCCACGGCACTCCGCTATTACCGCGACTCTGGCAATTTTACCGTTTGGCCCGAGACGGCCAGTGCCTACTGCGTCACGTTTTTTGCTCAACACCAGAACATGAGAACTGTTCTCATCCGCAACATCCCACTCGTCGTCTGCCGCAATTCCCTGTTCTTCAATAAATACCGCCTGACGAACAGCGCGAATACTCCGCTCGTCATCTTGCCAGCTGGTGACTTGCAACGAATACTCGTGCACTAGGATTCCTGGTCCGTAACGCCGTGCATTTTCATCCGTCTCCAGGTGCACCAGGGGGGCATGATCGATCACGCCATGCGTTCTCGTCCACCTCCGGCTGTATCAGAGGCGAGGTCGATGACGCCATGCATCTTTATCCACACCAGCAATTCGGCCACACCCGGATCAGATACGGCACGAACAAGTTCTTTGGCGGATATCGCCCGCTTTGCACAAACCTCGCGGACCAGCGCGCATTGTTGCTGCGAAAGCATGCGCCAGAAACCGTTCGCAAAAAATAGACCACCGTCTGAATGCTCACAAAATGCCAGGCGAGCCATGCCATGTACCTTAAGCTTATCTTGCACTGAAAATGTCGCAAGCCACTTATCTGCGTCCTCGGCAGAAACGCACTCCGGCGCGATCCAGGCTTTTGGGTCGGTGACGACAGAACCGAGCACAATCGCTGCTTTTTCTTTGTCACAAGTATCCGGCAACAATGCCTGCTCATGGATTCGTCGGATTGCCGCTGCCGAAATAAGGCCCGCGATCGCCTCAGATTTTTCGAGATCAGGGTCCTGGTAGAAGCGTTGCGATACGCTTTTCGCCTCACCCTCGGCAAGCCCCGCGTCATCCGGAAACAGGCGCTCGTAACCAGCATGTATTTCGGCCATGTTTGGTGCGCGCATGCCAATTGACCAGGTAACGCACAAATCGTCAGCGACACCCCAGTGCGGCGTTCCCGGTGGCAGATAGAGAACGTCGCCTTCACCTGCGAAAAAGTTTTGTTTGCCTTCATACGGTTTGAGCAATGACATTTCGTGAGACAGCGGGTCAGATTCTGTTGCCGCCTCATCTGTAATTCGCCAGTTTCTCCTGCCAGTTCCCTGGCAAAGAAATACGTCATAGTTGTCTTTGTGTGGTCCGACACTGCCACCTGGGGCAGCAACGCTGACCATCAGATCATCTATTCGCCAGTCGGGAATAAAATCTGCCGCGGCCAGCAATTGCCGAAAGTCCGGGAGATGTTTTTCCACATCCTGGACCAGCAACGTCCAGTCCTCACCTGGCAATGCAGACAGCGTTGCCTCCGTGAAAGGGCCATGTTCGACACGATAAGACAGCGTACCGTTGTGCCGATCAGTAAATACCAGTCGGGATTCAACATCCGGAAGGGTTGCCAGCCAGGCAATCTCATCGGAATCCAGCGCGGGATCAATTGTGTTACAGCCGCGTTCGATAAAAAGCGGCTGCCGTTGCCAAAATGAAGAAAGGAAAGACTCTTCAGACATTGATTCCGGAAAACGCACTACGATCTGTTTTGTCAGTCGAGTTTTCGGGTTAACGCTGCAGCTATGCCCGTATACGCGGAAGGTGTCATGCTCAGGAGTCGCTCTTTCTCGACGTCAGGTATTTCCAGCGTACCGATAAAGTCGTGCAGTATTTCTTTGCTCACGGCCTGACCGCGCGTCAATGTTTTTAATTTTTCGTATGGCTCAGCGATTCCATAGCGTCGCATAACGGTCTGAATTGCTTCACCAAGAACCTCCCAGGCCCCATCAATGTCGCGCGCAATCGCCTGCGGATTCGCCTGCAGCTTATTCAGTCCTTTGGTTGCCGATTGAATTGCGATGACCACGTGCGCGAGCGCCACGCCGAAATTTCGTTGTACAGTTGAATCAGTCAGGTCTCGTTGCCAGCGCGAGATCGGTAGTTTCATTGCCAGGTGATCAAGCAACGCTGTTGCCAAACCGAGATTGCCCTCAGCATTCTCGAAATCAATCGGATTAACTTTATGTGGCATCGTTGAAGAACCAACTTCATCCTTCGCTACACGTTGGCGAAAATAGCCGAGCGATATGTAGCCCCATGTGTCGCGACAAAAATCCAGGAGGACTGTGTTGTAACGAATCAACGCATGGGCGTACTCAGCGGTCCAGTCATGTGGTTCGATTTGTGTCGTGAATTCGTTCGCGTCCACACCGAGTGAGGCGACAAAAGAGCTACCAATGCGGGCCCAGTCAGCATCCGGATAGGCAGCAACGTGTGCATTAAAGTTGCCGACGGCACCATTAAATTTGCCGCGAATCTCGACTTTTGCCAGTTGCTCCCTGGCACGCGACAGCCGCGCCACGACGTTTGCGAGTTCCTTACCAACGGTTGTCGGGCTCGCCGTTTGGCCATGGGTTCTCGACATCATTGCCAGATCTGCGTGCTCCCTGCTCATTGAGCGCAGTTTGGCTGCCAGTTCACGCATTTGCGGCTGCAGTACTTCATCTCGTGCCGTGCGCAGCATCAACGCGTAGGCAAGATTGTTAATGTCTTCCGAGGTGCAGGCAAAATGAATAAAGTCTCCCAGTTGCCGCGCATCTGTGCCGCCACCAAGACGCTCGCGAAGAAAGTACTCGATCGCTTTTACATCATGGTTGGTGGTGGCCTCTATTGCCTTCACTCTTTCGGCGTCATCGGCCGAAAAATTATCGGTAAGCCGATTCAGCACATCTTTCATGACAGGAGAGAGTGGGGGCAATTCGGCGATAGCGGGCTCGTCAGCAAGCCATTGCAGCCAGCGCACTTCGACCAGCACCCGATACCGGATCAAGCCGTACTCGCTCAGGATATCCCGCAGGCCGGCAACTTTGTCCGCATAACGACCGTCAACGGGAGACAGGGCCCGCAGCTTGGTGACTTCCATTTTTTGACCTGATACTAGACTTGATCGCACAAAGCGCGAATCATACACGAATGGCATTGAAATCAGACGGCAAAGCACCGTATACAGGCGGTTGAGCAGGCCAGGAGTAAGGCAATAAATGAGCAAAAAGTCCCACCGCACTGTGCGCGACAGCATGGGCGAATTACAGGTACCGGATAGCGCGCTTTGGGGCGCACAAACACAACGTGCAGTCGATAATTTTCCCATAAGCGGTTTGCGTATGCCGCGACGATTCATCGCCGCTCTCGGGCTGGTGAAATGGGCCGCTGCCGGCGCCAATGCGGAACTCGGACTGCTCACGTCCGATAAGGCGGTCGCTATACAGAAGGCTGCCCTTGAAGTCGCTGCCGGCGATTACGACCAGCATTTTCCGATTGATGTGTTTCAGACGGGCTCCGGAACGAGCTCGAATATGAATGCCAATGAGGTTATTGCGCAGCTGGCGAGCGACAACCTGGGGGCCGAAGTGCACCCCAACGATCACGTGAATATGAGTCAGAGCAGCAACGATGTCATTCCGACTTGCGTGCACGTCAGCGCCGCCATGAGCATCCATGAGGATCTGCTGCCGGCGCTAATTCACCTTACCGACACATTGGAAAGCAAGGCCGCCGAAACGGCAGCAATCGTAAAAACCGGACGAACGCACCTGATGGATGCAATGCCGGTAACCCTCGGGCAGGAACTCAGCGGATGGCGCTCGCAAATTGAGCATGCTGCGGAAGGGCTGAGCGATTCGATGAAACGACTACATCAGCTCGCGCAGGGCGGTACGGCTGTGGGCACCGGCATAAATGCCCATCCAAAGTTTGGCGCCAAAGTCGCTACCCTGCTGGCCGAGCGGACCGGCGTTGACTTCGAGCAAGCGGACTCCCTGTTTGCAGGATTGAGCAGCCAGGATGCCGCCGTCGAAACGTCGGGTCAGTTGCGAGTCCTCGCGGTAAGCCTGACCAAGATTGCGAATGACCTGCGTTGGATGAATTCGGGCCCGCTGGCTGGCTTTGGTGAGATCGAGCTACCCAGTTTACAGCCGGGCTCAAGCATTATGCCCGGCAAGGTTAATCCCGTGATTCCTGAGGCCGTTGCGATGGTCGCTGCGCAGGTGATTGGCAATGACGCGACCATCGCGATGGCCGGCCAGTCCGGAAACTTCCAGCTCAACGTGATGCTGCCGGTCGTGGCCTACAACCTGTTACAAAGCATCGAGATCCTGACGAATGCCAGTCAATGCCTTGCGGACAAGGCTATTGCCGGATTCACCGTCAATCAGGCTAATATTGATCGGGCGCTGGAGCGAAATCCAATCCTGGTCACGGCACTAAATCCCGTCATTGGCTACGAGATGGGCGCTGCTGTCGCCAAACGTGCCTATGCTGAAGGTCGCCCGGTGAAGGACATTGCTCGTGAAATGACGGACCTCACCGACGAGGAGCTTGACCGACTTCTTGATCCCGCCGCGTTGACGGAAGGTGGTGTCAGACACTGATGCCGGTGCCAAAAACGGACTTTACCGCTGCCGAAATCAGGCGGTTATTTGCCAGCACTCGTATACCGGACGACCCGGCAGATGCTGCTCTGCCAGATGGCGCTTCACGATTACCGGGCTCCGTTCTGGCGCAGATGAATGGCAACCTGACGCCTGCCGGGGTTCTGGTCCCTCTTCTGGAAAGGCATGCCGGCCTGACTGTATTGTTGACGGAGCGCTCTCCCAACCTGAAGCATCATGCAGGGCAGGTCAGTTTTCCCGGTGGCCGGATGGAAGCCGCTGATGCTGATATCAGGATAACGGCGCTGCGCGAGACTCACGAAGAGGTCGGAATTCATCCCGATCACGTGGACATCGTGGGTTATCTGCCCGCAACGGCAACCGTTACCAGTTTCGCGGTAACGCCTGTGGTCGGTTTTGTGGACCCCGCGGTGCAACTGGTCATTGATCCAGTTGAGGTAAAAACCGCCTTCGAGGTGCCGCTGGCATTCCTCATGGACGAGGCCAACCAGGAAACTGCAGAACGGGAATTTGCCGGGCGTATGATTCCAATGACCAGCTTTTATTACGCTGATCAAAGAATCTGGGGCGCAACGGCCAGTATGCTGGTAACGCTTAGAAAAATGTTATTAAACTTATAATTAACAATAGATTATGTCCTCTATCGAGAAACTACTTGAAATAATGGCGGACCTGCGAGATCCACATTCGGGATGCCCGTGGGACGTGCAGCAGGACTTCGCCAGCGTTGCACCGTATACCGTTGAAGAGGCCTATGAAGTCGCCGATGCCATTGCCCGAAACGACCTTGCGGACCTCAGGGATGAGCTTGGCGACCTGCTGTTCCAGGTGGCATTTCATGCCAGGATGGCGGAAGAACAGGGTGAATTCGATTTCGAGGATGTCGCCAGGAGTATCTGCGAGAAGATGGTGCGCCGCCATCCGCATGTATTTGGCTCAGCAGAGGAAAAGGCGGCTGGCCCTGCAGAGGGCGCCTGGGAACAAATCAAAGCCGCAGAAAGGGCCGCGGCGAAAAAGGCTGATACTGGCAGCGCTCTGGACAACATCGCACAGGCATTGCCTGCTTTGAAGAGGGCGGAAAAGCTCGGCAAACGTGCCGCCAGGGTTGGTTTCGACTGGCCTGACAGCAGCGGCGTCCGCAGCAAGATAAACGAGGAACTTGCAGAATTATCGGCCGCCGAATGCTCGGGAAGCGAGCAGCAAATGGCAGAAGAACTGGGCGATGTGCTGTTTTCGGTGGTTAATCTTGCGCGGCACCTGAAGATCGACCCGGAACAGGCTCTAGCAGGTGCTAATCGCAAGTTTGAAAGCAGATTTCGCCGTGTTGAGGCCAGTGCCAGGGACTCCGGGAAGCGCCTCGACGAGCTCGGACTCACTGCGCTTGAAGGCCTGTGGGAAGACGCGAAAAAGACTTGATGCAGCCCCTGTTGCGAGTCCGCTCTACAAACACGGCCATCTTCAGAAACC
>JBLHLN010000124.1:0-6855 GCA_047620565.1 Woeseiaceae bacterium | reverse complement strand
TTCAGTGTTGAAAGCAACGTTGTTTTCTTGCAGTAGCTTCTGCATTTCACCGTTCTTGCAGGCATCAAACAGTTCAGTTGCGCCGCCGATGTATTGTCCGCCGATAAAAATCTGTGGAATCGTTTTCGAAGCTATTCGTTCATGCAGCGCCGCCCGAATGTTGCCACCCTTGTTGTCCTCCTGGTATTCGACTGAATCGAGATCGAACGAACGGTACGGGATTTCGTATTTTGCGAACATCTTGCGTACCGACCAGCAAAACTCACACCACTCAAGTGCAAAAAAAGCGATTGGCTGATCCGGATCGGATGTCGCGTCGTGCAAAAACTGCACCGCATCCGCAGGTGCTGCGGCAAGCTCTTCTTCTTCCTCTGGTTCAACCGGAGGCGCTGGAGGCGGCGCGTCAAACCTGTAGCCCGGTGTTGAACGGGAAATTTCCTCTTCGCCAGCCGTCATGTCAGCGGGAATGTCTTCGAACAGGGGCGTCGACATATAGCGTTCGCCAGTATCCGGCAGCATGCACAGAATGTTGCTGCCCTGCGGTGCCTCCTTGCTGATTTCGATGGCGCCGGCAAGTGTTGCGCCAGCTGAAATGCCGACGAATATGCCTTCCTCAGTGGCCAGGGCTTTTGCGAGGCGCAAGGCGTCGTCACCCTTGATGGGCAAGATTCGGTCGATTGTCTCGTTGGCGAGCGCATCTTCCGTGAGTTTGGGAATGAAGTCAGGACTCCAGCCCTGCATAAGGTGTGGCCGGAACATCGGGTGGCTGCCGGCCGGCGAACCATCGGCCATTTTTTCCTGCGGAATGCCACTGCCTAGAATGGGCGAATTATCCGGCTCGCAAACGATGATTTGCGTCGCAGGGCTTTTTTCTTTCAGGACTCGTGAAACACCCTTCAGGGTGCCTCCGGTACCGAAACCGGTAACCCAGTAATCCAGTTTTTCATCCGCGAAATCGTCCAGGATCTCGGGCGCAGTCGTTCTGGAATGCGCGTCCGCATTCGCCTCATTTTCAAACTGGCGACACAGGAACCAACCATGCGCTTCGGCAAGTTCGGTCGCTTTGGCCAACATGCCGCTGCCTTTCAAAGCGGCCGGGGTGAGCACAACCTGCGCGCCGAGGAAGCGCAAAATCTTGCGCCGCTCTACGCTAAAGCTCTCCGCCATTGTGACAACGAGTGGATAGCCCTTTTGCGCACACACCATCGCAAGCCCGATGCCGGTGTTACCGCTGGTCGCCTCGATAACCGTTTGTCCGGGTTTAAGATCACCGGACTTCTCGGCTTGCTCGATGACGCTTAGCGCAAGCCGGTCCTTGACCGACCCCATAGGGTTGAATGATTCAATCTTGGCGTAAAGATTGATGCCTGCGGGTGCAAGTTTGTTAAGGCGTACAACCGGCGTATGGCCGATCGTCTCGAGGATATTGTTATATTTATGACCCATCTTGGCGCACCGCTAACTCAGAACCTGCGGCAATTATGGCGCGTCTGATGGTCTCGTTGCCAGCACAAAAAACGGGCCCCGCAGGGCCCGTCGTATTTGCGGCAAACAATTGTCAGATTAGTTAAATCGTTTGGTCAGCGTCAGGCCGTAAGTCCTCGGCTGATTCGGATAAGCGCTGGTACGGTCGAACTGGACAGTGGTCGGGAAGCCACTGGTCAGGTATTCGTCGTCATTGATATTGCGGCCCCAGAGCATGACTTCGAATCCATTCTCCCAGGCAATGCCGACGCTTGCATTAATTGTGCTGACCTCGCGAGAAAGGATATCTGCGGGAATGTTTTCCACGACCTGGACTTCGTCGTCGAAAACATATTCCGCACGAATAAAGCCGGATGCACTGCTGAAGACATCGAAGCTCCATATACCGGACAGGTTCATGCTGAATTCACTCACGCCGGCCACATTCTGACCACTCAGATCCATTGGGCCGTTCGGTCCCTCGGCATTTTCAAATGAATCATATTTGGGATCCATCCAGGTTCCGGAGAACGAAAAGCTCAGCGAATCCAGCGGGGCAAAATTGGCTTCCAGCTCGAGACCCGTGGTCGATTGCTTACCGGCGTTAGAAAGGACAAATCCTGTGCCAATGAAAATGGCGCTTTGGAAGCCTTCAATTTCCTGATCGAATACTGCTACGTTGATTGAGCCTCGATCGAAGCGGCTTTTCAGGCCGATTTCGTAAGCAGTGGCTTCCTCCGGACCGGCATAGCGCGATCCGGAAACCAGGTTAGGTGGGGCGCCGAAGCGAACGTTCGGACCCGCACCGAGTGCTTCCATATCTTCCTCAAATGGTCGTGAATTTCGCGTGAGATTCCACGAGCTCGCTTTAAATCCGGTGGCAGCACCGACGTAAACATTGACGCTGTCTGTCCAGTCGAACGCCAGTCGCGCAGTCCAGGTCGTGTCATCGTCTTTCGTCTTGCCCGGTTCTACAGCATTGGGAAAGTTCATGAACGGTGGCAGAAACTGCGCATCCTGTAGCGGCAGCAATGGATTGCAAAGCGGTGGAGCAGAGTCCGTGCATAGCGTCGTACTGATAAAGACTGAGGTGGCGTCAGCGACCGGTTCTGCTGCGATGTTTGCTGGCGTGGGCGGCAACCCCGTTTGTGTAACAAATGCCTGCCCGTATGCGAGCTGTATAAAATCAATCGCCGATAACAGGTCGGTGGTCACGATGTTCATGGACACGTCCTTTTCATCCTCGGTGTAGTTTGCGCCGAGTGTCAGTGTCACGCGGTCACCGATTGGAATATCAACCTGACCGAAAATCGAGAACGAGGTGTTGTCCTGCGCGAACGCTTCCACATAACCCGTTCCGGGCGCTTCAAATGCGCCGGGCACAACTCCAGGAATTCCAGCCAATGCGGCCTCTGCAAAGTCGAGGCCAGAGGGCACACATCCTGTTGCTGGATTGCCCCCAGTCAAACAGTTTCCAAATGCACGAAAGTCCTGTCCGTAAAACAATGTATTGTCATTTTTTAATTCTTCGTCGAAATAAAACCCGCCGATCATCCAGTCAAAAGCGCCATCGCCCGACGACGTTAGACGCAATTCCTGCGTAAACGTATCAATATCGATATCTTTCGCAACCGTGCTGAGCAGATCAGCGCTGGTGAAATCGCTGTCCGCATCCTCAAGCCGGGTCTGACTCCGTGAGGAAGTGATGGATGTCAGCGTTACGCTGCCGATGTCCCAGTCCATCTGCAACGAAACACCGTCGTTTTCAAGTTTATTAGGCGGGTTGTAGTTGTAATATTGCGAGCGTGAAAACGGGTCTTCTGTGAGTACCTGGCCACCAATGAGCCCTATGATCTGGGCAGACCCGGGCACCGGGGCGTCGATATTGACGGTGCCGCAACAGAATTCGTCAAGCTCGTCGTGGTCGGCGATCAGGCGAAATTCCAGGTTTTCGCTCGGTTCCCACAGGAGCTGTCCGCGAATTCCAAAGCGCTCGATATTGTTTATGTCCGAGCCATCCGCGAGGTTTGTGAAATAGCCATCGCGCGTATGCGAGCTGCCAGCCAGGCTAAACGCAACCGTGTCCGATATAGGACCGGTAATATCACCTTTGACGATAAACTGGCTGTAATCACCTACTGTGACAGCAGCTGATCCACTGTATTCGTCGAGGTCAGGTTTTGCTGTGACAACGCTAATGACGCCAGCCGACGCATTCTTACCAAACAATGTGCTCTGTGGTCCACGCAATACTTCGATACGCTCAAGCGTCGGAAAATCTGCAATTGCCGAAGCTGTCCGCGACCGATAAACACCGTCAATAAAAACGCCGACAGAGGGCTCGATACCGATATTGTTAGATCCATTACCAAAGCCGCGAATAAAAAAGCTGGTATTGCCGGCCGTTTCCAATTGGCTGATACGCAATCCAGGCACAATAAATTGCAGGTCCTTGATGTCGACGATCTGTGCTTTCTGGATAGTATCCGCATCGACGACCGTCACTGCTATCGGAATTTCCTGCAGGGTTTGCGCGCGTTTGGTGGCTGTGACGATAATTTCTTCGATTGTGATTTCGCTTGCGATATCCTGCTTTGCAACGGCACCGAGGCTCAGACCCAGCCCGGCAACAAGCAAAATTGCCTGAGCAAAAGTCCTCGCCAGGTCGCGCAGAATCGTTGAATTTATTCTTGTAGCTGAGAGGTTAAGAATCATTTCGATTTTCTCCAGATATCTTCGCGGACAATGCAGGTGTTTCGATTGTGTGCCGTGCATCGTGGTGTTCTTGCAAACCCTGACGTCACCCGTCGCTTACCGCGCTATTACAAGATGGACGCAAGGATACCACGATTAAAAGCGATTAACGATTTGATAATCAGGTAGTTAGGTAGTGAATATACCTATCGTTACAGGCGCCGTACTGATAATTGAATGCGGGTTTTGTGAGGCTTTCCTAAGTGTTGCGTGGACGCATCACTTTTCGCAGACGCGAATCCTTGCAGTGCGCCCCCAATGTTCTGTTAAATGGCCAGTCGATTTGCCCAAAAAAATTACAAGAGGATCAGAATGCGCGGACTGATGATGGACACCCAGTTGCTGATTTCTTCAATTCTGCGTCACGCGGATCAGAATTTTGGCGATCGCGAAATTGTTTCTGTGACCGTGGATAACCCGCGGCACCGTTATGCCTTCACAGACTGTTTTCGACGCACCAGGCAGTTGGCAAATGCGCTGGACAAGCTGGGGCTGGACAAGGGCGACTGCATTGCAACGCTGGCCTGGAATGACTACCGGCATCTCGAGGCTTACTACGGCATCGGCGGGGCGGGCTATGTTTGCCACACCATTAATCCGCGTCTCTTTGCCGAACAAATTGTCTTTATCATCAATCATGCGGCGGACAAATGGATTTTCACTGATCCAATGTTTGTGCCGCTGCTGGAAAAAATTTCCGCACAAATAGCGGACGTCGAAGGCTTTGTCGTGCTGACAGACGAAGCCCATCTGGCGGACACCAGCCTGAAGAACGCGGTTTCCTACGAGACTTTCATAGGTGGCGAGAGCGAAACTTATTCCTGGCCGGAACTGGATGAGAATGACGCAGTAGGACTTTGCTATACGTCTGGTACAACCGGCGATCCCAAAGGGGTCCTGTTCAGCCATCGGTCCAGTGTTCTGCATGCGTATGCGGAAATTGCCCCTGACTCCATGAACCTGAGCAACCGCGATTGTGTCCTGCCGGTGGTACCGCTATTTCACGTTAATGCCTGGGGAACACCGTATTCAGCCATCATGACTGGCGCAAAACTCGTCCTTCCAGGTCCCAAAATGGGCGATGGCGAAACGCTTTGCCAGTTGCTGGTTGAAGAGAAAGTGACCATAGCGCTTGGTGTGCCGACGGTCTGGCTGGCGTTGCTGCAGTATGCAGATAAGGCCGGACTGCGCCTTGATGATCTGCAGAGAACTGTTATCGGCGGTGCGGCAGTGCCGGAGTCGATGATTCGCGAATTTCGTGACAAACACGACGTCAGAGTCTGTCAGGGCTGGGGCATGACGGAAATGAGCCCGATTGGCACGGTCAATACGCCGAAGGTTGGCAACGAACTCCTGACGCCGGATGAGCAAATCGCGATCCAGGTGAAACAGGGTCGCGGCCTGTTTGGTGTCGAAATGCGCATCGTCGATGATGAAGGTCACGAACAGCCATGGGATGGCGTCGCTTACGGCGCGTTGCAGGTGCGTGGACCATGGGTCTGCAGCGATTATTTCAAGCTCGAGGGCGGTGGCGATTCACACACAGAGGACGGCTGGTTTGATACCGGCGATGTCGCCAACATTGATCCGGCTGGTTACATGTCGATTACAGATCGCACCAAGGACGTGATCAAATCCGGCGGCGAATGGATCAGTTCGATCGAAGTGGAGAACACGGCGATGGGTCATCCGGCCGTTGCCGAGGCGGCGGTCATCGGCGTGCCACACCCAAAATGGACCGAGCGTCCGCTGCTAATTGTTATTAGAGCAGAAGGTCAGGATCCAACAAAGGAAGAGATACTGTCCTGGTTTAATGGCAAGATTGCGAAGTGGTGGTTGCCCGATGACGTCGTTTTTGTCGACGAAATTCCGCATACTGCAACTGGCAAGATCAAGAAAATCGATTTGCGGAAGCAATTCGCAGATTATCAGCTACCAGACCGTTAATATCGGCTGGCATTATTAATCAGGTGTTTTATGGCTGACGCGTTGCGTCTTTTTGGAATGAGGGCAGTGGTAACCGATGCCGCCGGCGGCGTTGGCGAAGCGATTGCGCGCACGCTGGTAAAACATGGCGCTGAAGTGCTCGCGGTCGATACCGCAAATAGCGGCGTCGAAACGCATTTTGAAGCCGTTCGCGGCATTCGTGGTGCGGTTCTGGATTTGTATGCTGCGAATGGCGCTCAGCAATTGTCGGAACTGGCATCTGCGGAACTTGGCGTTGTGGACATCGTCGTTTGTGATGTGACGCCGCCAACCGATGCACCAATCAATGACACTGACGATGAAGCGCTGCAAGCGTTGTTGAAGCGCAGGCAAGACCTGGTTGCCGGGATTTGTCAGAAATTGTTGCCGTTAATGAAAAACAGCCCGGCGGGCCGAATAATCATTCTTGGCTTTATTCGCAGTGTGTTTGGTCGGGATGGATCGGCAAGTTTCAAAAAATCGGAGCAAGCGATTGCCGGTTTCACCGCAACGCTGGCAGCTGAAACCGGCCCGTTTGGCATCAATGCAAACTACATTCAGCCCGGTGCGATAATGACGCCGGAGAGCCGCCGGGTATTCAAGAGCGACATGGAGCTGCGTGATTTCTGCATTGGTGGATCGGCCGCAAAACGTCTCGGAGATCCGGTTGAT